>DASQYN010000050.1:0-4114 GCA_035639215.1 Burkholderiales bacterium | reverse complement strand
AGGTTCTCGCGCCGGTCCTCGGTCCACTTCACCGGCCGGGCGAGCCGGCGCGCGGCGAAGGGGATGAGGAAGTCCTCGGGGTAGAACTCGCCGCGCACGCCGAAGCCGCCGCCGACGTCCGGCTCGAGCATGTCGATGCATTCTTCCGGCAGGTCCATGTTCTTCGCCAGCATGCGGCGCGTGGAGAAGGGCACCTTGGCGGCGCCCGAGACGGTGAGCTTGGTGCGCGCGCCGTCCCAGGTAGCGAGCAGGCCGCGCGGCTCCAGGCACACGGCGGTGTGCCGCTGCACGGCGAAGCTTTCCTTTCTCCGGTAGGGGGCCGACGCGGAGAGCGCGTCGCCTTTCCTCGCCGTGTACCTGATCGCGAGCCTGCCCTGCCGGCAGTCGACCACGGCCGGCAGCGGCTCGATGTCGAGTTCGATCGCGTCGAGCGCGTCCTCGGCGATGGCGAGCGTATCGGCCAGAACGAGCGCGATCGGCTCGCCGACATAATTGACCTCGTGGCTCGCGATCACCGGCTGCTCGAACGGCACGAGCTCCGGCAGCGGCGCGAGGCGCAGCGGGATGGTCGGCACCGCGCCGCCTTTCGCCACCTCGTGCGCTGTGAGTACCGTATGCACGCCGCGCAGGCTTTTGGCTTTTTCGACATTCAGATCCCGGATGCGCCCATGCGCCACCGGACTGCGCAGGATCGCGGCGTGCAGCATGCCTTCGACGTGCTGGTCGTCGACATAGCTGCCGCGCCCGCGCAGCAGCCGCAAGTCCTCGAATCGCTCTACCGGCTCACCGATCATTTGCGATACGCCGCGCGAGCTTCATAGACCGCTTCCACGATCGCGATGTAGCCGGTGCAGCGGCAAAGATTACCGGACAACACTTCGCGGATGCGCTCCTTGTCGGCGTTCGGCTCTTCGGCGAGGAGCGCGTGCGCGGTGGTCAGCATGCCGGGGGTGCAGAACCCGCATTGCAGCGCATGATGCTTGCGGAACGCGGCCTGGAGCGGCGAGAGCGCCGCGTCGCTCGACAGGCCTTCGACGGTCGTGACCCGCGCGCCTTCGGCCTGCGCGGCGAGCATGAGGCAGGAGCGGACCGCGGCGCCGTCGACGATCACGGTGCAGGCACCGCAGACCCCGTGCTCGCAGCCGACATGCGTCCCCGTCTGCAGGCAATGGTGGCGAATGCAGTCGGCGAGTGTCGTGCGCGCGGGCACGTCGACGCTCACTTCGCGATCGTTCAGGGTGAAGCGGATCTTCAAAGCGTTCTCTCCAGGGCCCGCTCGAGCAGCGCGCCGGCGAGCGAGCGGCGATAGGCCGCCGGCGCGTGCAGGTCGCTCGGCGGATCGAGCGCTTCTTCCAGCGCCCGCGCCGCCGCCTCGATCACCGGCTTGCTCGGCACCCTGCCGTTCAGGGCAGCTTCGGCCTGCGGCACGCGATGCGGACGCAGGCAGGCGCCGATCACGCCGATATGGGCGCCCTTCGCCTGGCCGCGCGCGTCGACATCGTAGAAGGCGGCGATGCCGGCGAGGGCGAAGTCGCCGCGGCGGCGCGAGAACTCCTCGAAGGCCCAGCGCCGGCCGGCTGGCCAAGGCGGAAGACGCAGCTCGACGATGAGCTCGTCGTCGGCGAGCGCGGTCGAGAGCGCCCCGGTGAAGAACTCGCCTGCATGAACGGTGCGCGAGCCGTTTGCGCTCCGCAGGGCGATCTCGGCGTCGCAGGTGGCGGCGATGCCCGGGAGCTCGGCCGCCGGATCGGCGTGGGCGAGGCTGCCGCCCACCGTGCCGCGGTTGCGGATCTGGTAGTGCGCGACGTGCGAGACCGCCTCGACGAGCAGCGGATGCGCGAGCTTCAGCCGGGCGTCGTCCTCGATGTCGCGCCAGCGGGTGCGTGCGCCGAGGGTGACGCCGCTCGCGCCGATCTCGATGCGCTTCAGCGATTCGATTCTTCGCAGATCGACGAGCATCGGCGGCGCGGCAAGGCGAAAAGCCATGGTCGCGAGCAGGCTCTGCCCGCCGGCCAGCGCCTTTGCGCCCGGATGCGCCGCGAGCAGGCCGAGCGCCTCGTCGACGCTCGCCGGCGCGGCGTACTCGAAGGCCGGCAGCTTCATTGCTCGGGCTTGATCCCCGCGCTTTTCACCACCTTCGTCCAGCGCTCGATGTCGCTGCGCTGGAAGGCGGCCAGCTCCTCGGGCGTGCTGCCGATCGGCGTGGTGCCGAGGCCCTTCAGGCGCTCGCGCAGATCGGTCTGCGTCACCGCTTTGTGGATCTCGCTCGCGAGCTTCGCCGTCACGTCGTGCGGCATGCCGGCCGGACCGAAGACGGCATACCACGACGTGACCTCGAAGCCGGGATAGCCGGCCTGCGCCACCGTCGGCAGATCGAGCCCGGGCACCGGCTCGCGGGTGGCCGTGGCGAGCGCCTTCAGCTTGCCGCTCTTCACGTACGGCTCGGCGGCGGTGTATTCGACGGAGATGAAGTCGATGTTGCCGGCCATGAGGTCGGAGAGGGCCGGGCCCGAGCCTTTGTAAGGCACGTGCACGGCCTGGATGCCGGTGAGCGACTTGAAGAGCTCGCCGGCCAGGTGGTGCGGCGAGCCGTTGCCGGCGGAGCCGTAGTTGAGCGAGCGGCTCTTTCCGAGCTTCACCAGATCCTGCACCGAATTCACCCCGAGCTTCGGATTCACCACGAGGGCGTGCGGGATCGTGCCGACGAGGCTCACCGGCGTGAAGTCCTTGACTGGGTCGTAGGGCAGGCTTTTCGGGTTGAACGCCGGATTGATGCCATGCGTGGTCGTGGCGCCGAGAAGCAGCGTGTAGCCGTCGGGCGCGGCGCGCGCCACGGCCTCCGAGCCGATGGCGCCGGAAGCGCCGGCGCGGTTCTCCACGATCACCGGCTGGCCGAGGCTCTCGGAGAGCTTGGCGGCGACGCCGCGGGCGATCAGGTCGAGCGCGCCGCCGGGGGCGAAGGGCGCGATGAGGCGGAGGGGTTTGTTGGGAAACGTCTCGCCGAGCGAAAGCGGGGCGACCATCAGGGCCAGCAGGAAAACCGCGAGGCGCTTCATGCCTTCTCCTTGAGGTGCTGACCGGTCAATCATAGCCGGGCGGCACGGGCTCGAAAGGCCGTTTCGACAGGGGCGTCGAGTAGAATCGGCCCCTTCCCCGAGAGCCGCCCTGCCATGCTCGCCCCGAACCTTCTCGCCCAGTCAGATCCCGAGCTCTGGAACGCCATCCGGCTCGAAAACCAGCGCCAGGAGGATCACGTTGAGCTGATCGCCTCGGAGAACTACGTCAGCCGCCAGGTGCTGATCGCCCAGGGCAGCCAGCTCACCAACAAGTACGCCGAGGGCTACCCCGGCAAGCGCTATTACGGCGGCTGCGAATACGTCGACATGGCCGAGACGCTCGCCATCGAGCGGGCGAAGAAGCTCTTCGGCACCCCGTGGGCCAACGTGCAGCCGCATTCCGGCTCGCAGGCGAACCAGGCGGTGTACACGGCGGTGCTCAAGCCCGGCGACACGATGATGGGCATGTCGCTCGCGATGGGCGGCCACCTGACGCACGGCTCGCCGGTCAATCTCTCCGGGAAGCTCTACCGCATCGTCTCCTACGGGCTGGACGCCCGGGAAGAGATCGACTACGACGCCGCGGAGAAGATCGCGCTCGACGAAAGGCCGAAGTTGATCGTCACCGGTGCCTCGGCCTATTCGCTTGCCATCGACTGGCAGCGCTTCCGCGCCATCGCCGACAAGGTGGGGGCGCTGCTCATGGCGGACATCGCGCACTACGCCGGCCTCATCGCGGTCGGCCTGTATCCCTCGCCGATCGGCGTCGCCGACTTCGTCACCACCACTACGCACAAGACGCTGCGCGGGCCGCGCGGGGGCATCGTGCTCGCCGGCGCCGAGCACGAGAAGGCGCTCAATTCCGTGGTGTTCCCGTCGCTGCAGGGCGGCCCGCTCATGCACGTGATCGCCGCGAAGGCGATGGCCTTCCAGGAGGCGCTCCAGCCTTCGTTCGGGCAATACCAGCAGCAGGTGATGGGGAACGCCGCGACGCTCGCCACCACGCTCTCCGAGCGCGGCGTGCGCGTCGTTTCCGGCCGCACCGAGAGCCATATGTT
>DASQYN010000049.1:0-3090 GCA_035639215.1 Burkholderiales bacterium | reverse complement strand
TCGACCTCGCTGCGCAAGGGCTCCTTCTGCGCGTAGTCGGCAGCCTTCGTCATGCGTCCTCGAAGACGAGCACGGTCTTCACGTCGTCGGGGCGCTTCTCGTAGGCCTCGCCCCAGCGCTCGAGCGGCACTTGGCGCGTGAGGATCGCTTGCAGCCAGTCGGGCGGCGCGGCCGCGAGCGCATCGGCCGCGGCGCGATAGTGCCCGAGATTGGCGTTCACCGTGCCGAACACTACGCGATTTTCCAGCACCATCGCCTGGTTGAGCGCGGCAATGTCGAGCGCCGCGGGGCGCGATCCGCCGCTCAGGCCGGTCAGGCAGACGATGCCCGCGGGCGCGCTCCGCGCGAGCGCCTGCCGGATCACCTGCGGCGAGCCGGTGCATTCAATCACCAGGTCCGGCTCGAAGGCCGGAAACCCGGGATGGTGCTCGGCGCCGAGTTGCCTCACCAGCCGCGGCTTGGGACCGTCGGAGTGATGGTCCATCACGTGCACCTCGAGCCCGCGCTGCGCGCCCATCAGCGCTGCCATCAGCCCGACCGGCCCGGCGCCGGTGACGAGCGCCCGGCGCGGCGTCCAGCGCGAGCGCAGGACGATGGTCTCGATCTGCTGCCAGGCCTTGGCGAGCACGCTCGCCGGCTCGAGCAGCACGCCGGCTAGCCCGAGCGCCGGGGGCACCTTCACGGCGAACCCCGGAGCGGCGCTCCAGCGCTCAACGCAGAATCCATCGGCCTGCTTGATGCCGCGCTCGGTATAGAGGCCGTTGCGGCACATGTCCCATTCGCCGAGCGAGCACGGCAGGCAGGGCACCGGGTCCGGATGGCGCACCACGCCGACGACGAGGTCGCCGGCGCCGAAGCCGCTCCCCGCCGGCGCGCTCGCCACGCGGCCGAGCGACTCGTGCCCGAGCACGAGCCGCGGCTGGCCCGGCGGCGCCTCGCCGTACCTCCCCTCGATCAGCTCCCGGTCGGTGCCGCAGATCCCGACCGCCAGCGCGCGTACGCGGAGGACATCGTTCTCCTCGGGGAGGTCGGGAATCTCTTCCAGGCCAAGCGAGCCAGGCTGCCCCGGGCGGATGGTTACGGCTTGCATGTAAACCTGACCCCGCCGGAGCGCGGTTAGTTCAGGCATGCTCGCGCCTGCGATGCGCGACGCAGTCGACATGGCTTTCGCCGGGGCGGTGATCGTTGCCGCCGTCCTCGCCTCGGGCCACGCCGTGCTCTACAAGCGCGACACGCGGGCGGCGGCGCTCTGGCTCGCCGTGGTCTGGGTGCTGCCGGCGCTCGGGCCGCTTCTCTACATAACGATCGGCGTCAACCGGGTGGAGCGCCGCGCGACCCGCCTGCGTCGCCGCATGGTGCGCCACCGTACCGAGCCGCAGTTTCCGCCGGGCGAGCCGGGCACGCATTTGCTGCCACTCGCGCGGCTGGTCGGCCAGGTGGTCGGCCGGCCGCTGCTGCCAGGCAATTCGGTCGAGGCGCTGATCGACGGCGTGCACGCCTTCCCCGCGATGCTCGAGGCGATAGGCCGGGCGCGCCGCTCGATCGCCATGGCCTCCTACATCTTCGACGGCAACGGCATCGGCGCGCAGTTCGTCACAGCGCTCGCCGCGGCGCGCGCGCGCGGCGTCGAGGTGCGCGTGCTCATCGACGATGTCGATGCGCGCTGGTCGAGCTCGAGCGCGGTGAAGCCGCTGCGCCGCGAGGGCGTGGACGTCGCGGTGTTCAATCCGCCGTTCGTGCCGGCGCGGCTGCACGCCGTGAACCTGCGCAACCACCGCAAGATCCTCGTCGTCGACGGCGTCGAGGCCTACACCGGCGGGCTGAACGTCGACTCGCGCTACTGGCGGCCCGAGGCGCCCGAGCGGGCCAACCGCGACCTGCATTTCCGGCTGCGCGGCCCGGTGGTCGCGCACATGATGGAAGTGTTCGCCGACGACTGGCACTTCACCACCGAAGAGGCGCTGCGCGGCGAAAAATGGTTTCCCAAGCTCGGTCCGGGCGGCGAGATCCTCGGCCGCGCCATCGAAGCCGGGCCGGACGAGAGCTTCGAGCGCGTGCGCTGGGCGATCATCGGCGGGCTCTCCGCGGCGCAGCGCTCGGTGCGCATCCTCACGCCCTATTTCCTTCCCGACCAGTCGCTCATTACCGCGCTCGACGCCGTGGCGCTGCGCGGCGTCGAGGTGGACATCGTCATCCCGGAGCGCAGCGATCTGCCGCACGTGCACTGGGCGGCCTTCGGCCAGCTCTGGCAGGTGCTCGAGCGCGGCTGCCGGGTATGGCTGCGGCCCGGCGCCTTCGACCATTCGAAGCTGATGGTGGTCGACGGCGCCTGGACGCTCCTCGGCTCCGCCAACTGGGACGCACGCAGCCTGCGCCTCAACTTCGAGCTCAACGTCGAGTGCTACAGCGTCGAGCTCGGCGCGCACCTCGACGGCCTCGTGCAGGCGCGCATCGCCGGCTCGCGGCCCTACACCCTGCGCGACGACGCGCGCCGCAGGCTGCCCGCCAAGCTGCGCGACGGCGTCGCCCGCCTCTTCGCCCCCTACCTCTGAATCGAGGACCTGCTCCATGCCAAAGACCGTACTCATCACGGGCGCCGGAAGCGGCTTCGGCCGCGGCGCCGCCCTCGAGCTCGCGCGACGCGGCCACCGGGTCGTGGCCGCCGTGCTGAACGATCCGCAGGCCGCCGAGCTCGCGAAAGCGGCGCCGAAGCTCACGGTCGTCAAGATCGACATCACCGATGCGAAGGACATCGCCAAGGCGGACGCGTGGCCGCTCGACGTCTTCATCGCCAATGCGGCGATCGGGCAGACCGGGCCGCTGTCGCTGCTCCCGCTCGAGCGCCTGCGGGCGGTGTTCGAGGTGAACGTCTTCGGCACGTTCGCCATCACCCAGCGCGTCGCCCAGGCGATGCGCAAGCGCCGCGCCGGCCGGATCATCGTCACGTCCTCGATCGGCGGGGTGCGCGCCGGCGTCGGCTCGGGGCCCTACACCATGACGAAGCACGCGATCCAGGCGTTCGGCACGGCGCTGCGCGCGGAGCTCAGGATGTTCGGCGTCGACGTGTGCCTGATCAATCCGGGTCCTTAC
>DASQYN010000048.1:0-8835 GCA_035639215.1 Burkholderiales bacterium | reverse complement strand
GTCCTTCGCCCCGAGCTCGCGCAGCGCGCTGCCGGCGGCGCGCACGGCGTCGCGGTACGCCGGCTCGGCATAGTCCTTGCGCTCGCCGAGCGAAACGACGAGGACGCGCTCGGCCGACACCCCGGGCAGGGCGCGCAGGAGCAGCGTCGCGCCGGCGCGGCCGGGCAGATCGTCGAGGGCCGCGCGCAGCGCTCCCCGGGAACGCTCGTCGACCCGCCGCGCCGCGGGCGTGAGCTGCTTCTGAGCGTGCACACCGAGGACGACGCAGCCCGTCTTCGCCGTCTCGGGCGAAAGCGCCTTTATGCTAAATTCCATGGCTGAAGTTTCGCGTGGAAACGTTCAAGTATCGCATGACACCGCGCAGTTGATCCCACCTTGATCTTCCAGAGGGCGCTGCTCAGGGAATTCGCCGGCCTCGCGGCCGCGGTGTTCATGGCGCTGTTCGCGATCGCACTCACGACGCAGCTCATTCGCCTGCTCGGGCGCGCCGCCGGCGGCTCGATTCCGAGCGATGCGGTGGTCGCGTTCCTCGGCTTCTTCGCGCTCGGCGCCCTGCCGGTGCTGCTTTCGCTCACCATGTTCATCTCGGTGCTGCTCACCCTGACCCGTAGCTGGGGCGACTCGGAGATGGTGATCTGGTTCTCCTCGGGGCTCTCGCTCGCGGCCTGGCTGCGGCCGGTGATGCTCTTCGCCCTGCCGCAGATCGCGGTCATCGCCGCGCTGTCGCTCTTCATCTCGCCATGGGCGGCGCAGATGGCCTCGCAGTACACCTCGCGGCTCGACGCGCGCGACGACGTGTCGCGGGTCACCCCGGGGGTGTTCGGCGAGACCGCGGGCCGCGAGCGTGTCTTCTTCGTCGAGTCGGTGTCGGGCGAGGCGAAGGAAGTGCACAACGTGTTTCTCTCCTCGGTGCACCAGGGGCAGGGCGGCGTCAGCATGAGCCGGGTCGGACGCACCGAAACGGCGCCGAACGGCGACCGCTTCATCGTCCTCGAGCACGGACGGCGCTACGAAGGCATGCCGGGCGACGCGCAGTACCGCGTCACCGAATTCGACAAGTACGAGGCGCGCATCGAGACCCGCGAGAGCGCGGCGCACCAGCCTTCGACCAAGGAGATGACGACGCTCGCGCTGATGCGCAACCCGAGCAACGACAACCGCGCCGAGCTGCTCTGGCGCGTCGGCATCCCGGTGTCGGCGCTGGTGCTCGCCTTCCTCGCCATCCCGATGAGCTTCGTCAATCCGCGCGCCGGGCGCTCGGCGAACCTGCTGTTCGCGCTGCTCACCTACATCGTCTATTCCAACCTGCTCTCGATCAGCCAGGCGCGCGTCGCGCAGGGAAGGCTGGATTTTTCGATCGGTGTGTGGATGGTGCACGCGGGTATGGTGCTGCTGCTAGTCGTGCTCTTCGCCCAGCGCATGCAGGTCATCCGTCTGAGGCTGGGAAGGTGACGCCGCGGCCGCGCACGCTGGAGCGCTACCTCGCGCGGCAGATTTTCGGCGCGACCGGCTTCGTGCTGATCGGCTTTCTAGCGCTGTTCGCGTTCTTCGACCTGATCGGCGAGCTGAACGATCTCGGCAAGGGCTCGTACGACCTGCGCCAGGTGTTTCTCTTCGTGCTGCTCAACGCCCCGGCGCATGCCTACGAGCTCTTCCCGGTGGTGGTGCTGATCGGCACGCTTTACGTCCTCGCGCTCCTCGCCGGCAACTCGGAGTGGACGGTGATGCGCGGCTCGGGGCTCTCCCCGGCGCGGGCGGCGGCGATGCTCGGCAAGATCGGCCTGGTGTTCGTCGTCGCGACATTCATCGTCGGCGAGTGGGTCTCGCCGGCGGGCGAGGAGGCGGCGCAGAAGACCAAGATGCGCGCCCTCTCGGAGATGATCGGCCAGGACCTGCAGTCCGGCCTCTGGTTCAAGGACGAAGGCTCGTTCATCAACGCGCGCGAGGCGCGCCAGGCGAGCGTGCTGCAGGGCGTGCGCATCTTCCAGTTCGACGACCAGTACCGCCTGAAGAGCATCACCCAGGCGGAGCGCGCCGAATACCGCGACAAGGGGGTCTGGGAGCTCTACGATGTCGTGCGAACCAGCTTCACGCCGGCGCCGCGCACCGAGCGCGAGCCGCAGCAGCAATGGCACTCGGCGGTGTCCCCCGACCTGCTCGATGCGTTGATCATGAAGCCCGAGCGCATGTCGGCGTGGGCGCTGCACAAGTACACCGAGCACCTCGCCGGCAACCGGCAGAAGACCGAGCGCTACGACATCGCGCTCTGGAAGAAACTGTTCTACCCGCTCGCCACGCTGGTGATGATGGCGCTGGCGCTGCCCTTCGCCTACATGCAGGCGCGCTCGGGCGGCGTCGGCGTGAAGGTCTTCCTCGGCATCATGCTCGGCATCCTCTTCCACCTGCTGAACAGCCTTTTCGCGCACATCGGCCTGCTGCAGAACTGGCCGCCTTTCGCCGCCGCCGCCGTGCCGAGCGCGGCTTTTCTTTGCGCCGCCATGGTCATGATGTGGTGGGTGGAACGGCGATGAGCCGGGTGCCGGCCAGACGGTCGTGCAGGAACTGGCCGTCGCGGTCGAGTAGTGCCCAGACGATCGAGACCGGCAGCAGGAGCGCGGCGAGGATGAGCCGCATCAGCGCCTTGGGCGGGGTGACGTCGACGAGCCGGATGCGCCAGGCTCTCATCGCGAGCGTCTGGCCGCCGCGCAGCCAGCAGAAGAGGTAGTAGGCGGCGAGCGCCAGGGCGAGCACGCCCTGCAGCTCGTGGCGCGCCAGCCCCTGCGTGGCGTCGCGCAACCCCGTGGCGACGAGGAAAAGCGCGCCGGCGAAGAACGCTACGGCGAAGGCCGTGAGCGCCTCGTAGAGCAGGCTGGCGAGGCGGCGGGCGAGACCGGGGGTCAGTGCTGCGAGGGCTCGGCGGGCGCGAGCGGCGAGCGCTGCTCGGGCGGCAGCGTCGCCTGATACTTGGCCCACTGCTCGCGCAGCTTCCTGCGCTTCTCGGCCGAGGCCTTGGCCATGCGCTTGTAGTTCTCGCGCGCCTGTGCGCGCTGCTCCGGGCTGAGGTTGGCCCAGCGCTGCATGCGGTCCTGCACCCGCTGCTGCTCGAGCGGCTTCATGGTCGGATAGCGCTTGGCGATGCCGATCCACTTGCGCCGTCGCTCCGTGGTGAGGTTTTCCCAGTCGACCTTGAGCGGAGAGAGGATGCGCTGCTGCTCGGCCGTCAGCTCGGCCCAGTCCGGGCCGGCCTTTTTCTTGGCCGGCTTTACCGCCGCGGGCTTCTTCGCGATCGGCTTGTCGGGCGACTGCGCAGCCGCCCATCCCGTCATGCTCAGGACGATGAGGGCGAGAAGGAGGCGGATCACTGGTCGGCGGCCGTGCTCTTCAGCCAGTTCTGGAAGCCCCGGTCGAGGTAGGCGTCGATCGGCAGGTCGTCGGTGAGCAGCTGCGAGTCGATTTCCACCAGCTCGGCGACCCGGCGCTTCTCCTGCCAGGTGTAGATGCCGCTCAGCGCGAGCACGAGCACCGCGGCCGGCAGGAGCACCCGGGTCGAAACGCTCCGCCAACCGTCGAAGCTGCCGAGCACATTGTCGGCCCAACGCAGCGCCGGCGCCGGCTCCGCGCGCTGACGAGCGAGCGCCTGCTCGCGCGCGGCACGCAGCCGATCGCGCTTCGCCGGGTCGAGCGCCAGCCCCTGGTTGAGCAGGTGGCGCACCCTGTTGCCAAATTGCTGTTCGTTCATGACTTGTCGGAACGTCCGCGAAACGGCTAGAGGGTAACCCCCCGCGCCCTGAGGGCGGTAGCCAACGCGTGCGCAGCCCGGGAGCAGTGCGTCTTCACACTGCCCTCCGAGCAACCCATGGCTCTCGCCGTCTCCGCTACGTCCAGCTCCTCCCAATAACGCATGACGAAAGCCTCGCGTTGACGTGCCGGTAAGCGCGCCAACTCTTGTTCAATAATTTCAATGACTTGGGCTTGCTCCAGCCGATCTCCCGGCGCCTCCTCGGCATTCGACCCGTGCAGAGGCTCGAGGGTTTCCAGCGGGTCCTGCTCCTCGTCTTCGGTAGCGGGGGTGAGCGACGAGAGGAGGGTGGTCCACAGCGAGCGGACCTTCTGCCGCCGGTACCAGTCGCGGATCGCGTTCTGCATGATGCGGTGGAAGAGCAAAGGTAGCTCGCCCGCCGGGCGGTTACCGTACTTCTCGGCGAGCCGCAGCATCGCGTCCTGCACGATGTCGAGCGCAACCTGCTCGTCGCGTACGGCGAATACGGCCTGCTTGAATGCCCTTCGCTCGACGCCTTCGAGGAACGTCGAGAGCTCGCTTCGCGATGCCAGAGGTCCCTTCTCCCGGGGCGGTGTTGTGCGCGCGATGTTACCATCATGGTTTCTAAGGGCTTTTCACGTCATGGACAGAGTCAAGACCCGCGAGCTTTCGGGCGCCGAGATCGTCGTTCGCTGCCTGCAGGAAGAAGGCGTCGAGGTTGTCTTCGGCTATCCCGGCGGCGCGGTCCTGTTCATCTACGACGAGCTCTTCAAGCAGGACAAGGTGAAGCACGTGCTCGTTCGCCACGAGCAGGGCGCCGTGCACGCGGCAGACGGCTACTCGCGCTCCTCGCGCAAGGTCGGGGTCGCGCTCGTCACTTCCGGCCCGGGCGTCACCAACGCCGTTACCGGGATCGCCACCGCCTACATGGACTCGATCCCGATGGTGGTGATTACCGGCCAGGTGCCGACCAAGGCGATCGGCCTCGACGCATTCCAGGAGTGCGACACCGTCGGCATCACGCGCCCGATCGTGAAGCACAACATGCTCGTGAAGGACGTGCGCGAGCTCGCCTCGGCGTTCAAGAAAGCGTTCCACATTGCCAGCACCGGCCGGCCCGGCCCCGTGGTGGTCGACATCCCGAAAGACGTGACTTCGGCGACCTGCGAGTTCCATTACCCGGAAACGGTCGCCATGCGCTCCTACAACCCGGTGCGCAAGGGCCATGCCGGGCAGATCCGCAAAGCGGTGCAGCTGCTGCTCGAGGCGAAGCGTCCGCTCGTCTACACCGGCGGCGGCGTAGTGCTCTCCGATGCCTCGTCCCAATTGGTCGACCTGGTAAAGACGCTCGGTTTCCCCTGCACCAATACCCTGATGGGCCTCGGCGCCTATCCCGGCACCGACGCGCAGTTCCTCGGCATGCTGGGCATGCACGGCACCTACGAGGCGAACATGGCGATGCAGCACTGCGACGTGCTGCTCGCCATCGGCGCGCGCTTCGACGACCGGGTGATCGGCGACCCGGCCAACTTCGCGCAGAACCCGCGCAAGATCATTCATATCGACATCGATCCTTCGTCGATCTCCAAGCGCGTCAAGGTGGACGTGCCCATCGTCGGCAACATCCCGGACGTTCTGGACGACCTGCTCAAGCTGCTGAAGGAGGCGAAGACCCAGAACGTCGACCCCTGGTGGAAGCAGATCGGCGAGTGGCGCGCCCGCAACTGCCTGAGGTACGACCGCAGCTCGAAGATCATCAAGCCGCAGTTCGTGCTGGAGAAGCTCTACGAGATCACCGGCGGCGACGCCTTCGTCACCTCCGACGTCGGCCAGCACCAGATGTGGGCGGCGCAGTTCTACAAGTTCGACCGGCCGCGCCGCTGGATCAACTCGGGCGGCCTCGGCACGATGGGCTTCGGCCTGCCGGCGGCGATGGGCGTGCAGCTCGCGAATCCCGGGGCGACGGTCGCCTGCGTGACCGGAGAGTCGTCGATCCAGATGTGCCTGCAGGAGCTCTCGACCTGCAAGCAGTACCGCCTGCCCATCAAGGTGGTGAACCTGAACAACAAGTACATGGGCATGGTGCGGCAGTGGCAGCAGTTCTTCCACGGCAACCGCTACTCCGAGTCCTACATGGATGCGCTGCCCGACTTCGTACGCCTCGCCGAGGCCTACGGCCACCGCGGCGTGCTGGTCGAGAAGCCGGCCGACGTGGAGCCCGCACTGAAGGACGCGTTCGCGAGGAAGAACGAGCTGGTGTTCCTCGACTTCATCACCGACCAGACCGAGAACGTGTACCCGATGATCCCGGGTGGCAAGGGCATTACCGAGATCATCCTCTCCGAAGAGCTGTGAGCTGATGCGGCACATCATCTCGATCCTCGTCGAGAACGAGGCGGGGGCGCTGTCCCGCATCGCCGGGCTGTTCTCGGCACGAGGCTACAACATCGAGTCGCTGACCGTCGCGCCGACCGAGGACGCCTCGATGTCGCGCATGACCATCGTCACCGTGGGCTCGGAGGACGTGGTCGAGCAGATCACCAAGCAGCTGAACAAGCTGATCGAGGTGGTCAAGGTGGTCGACCTCTCGGAGGCCGAGCACATCGAGCGCGAGCTGATGCTGATCAAGGTGCGCGCGGGAGCGAAGGAGCGCGAGGACATGAAGCGCATGGCCGACATCTTCCGCGGCCGGATCATCGACGTCTCGGACAACACCTACACCATCGAGCTCACCGGCGACGGGCGCAAGCTCGATGCCTTCATCCACGCGCTCGACCAGGGGACGATCGTCGAAACCGTGCGTACGGGCGCGAGCGGCATCGGCCGGGGCAATAGAATCCTGCGGGTCTGAAATTGAAAATGGGGACCGACCCCATTTTTTCCTTTAGGAATCGAGGGGAGCAACCATGAAGGTCTATTACGACAAGGACGCCGACCTTTCGCTCGTCAAGGGCAAGAAGGTGGCGATCATCGGCTACGGCTCGCAGGGTCACGCGCATGCGCAGAACCTGCAGGACTCGGGCGTCAAGGTGACCGTCGGCCTGAGGAAGGGCGGCGCCTCGTGGGACAAGGCGAAGAAGGGCGGCGTCAAGGTGGCGGAGCTCGACGAGGCGGTGAAGGGCGCCGACATCGTCATGATCCTGCTGCCCGACGAGCACCATGCGCAGCTCTACCGGGAAGTGGTGGAGCCCAACATCAAGAAGGGCGCCTCGCTCGCCTTCGCGCACGGTTTCAACATCCACTACGGCCTGATCCAGCCGCGCGCCGACCTCGACGTCTGGATGGTCGCGCCGAAGGCGCCGGGCCACACCGTGCGCTCCACCTACGCGGGAGGCGGCGGCGTGCCGATGCTTATCGCCGTGCATCGCGACCCGTCCAAGAAGGCGCGCGACCTCGCCCTCTCGTACGCCGCGGCGATCGGCGGCGGGCGCGCCGGCATCATCGAGACGAGCTTCAAGGAGGAGACCGAGACCGATCTGTTCGGCGAGCAGACCGTGCTCTGCGGCGGGTGCGTCGAGCTGGTGAAGGCCGGCTTCGACACGCTGGTCGAGGCGGGATACGCGCCGGAAATGGCCTACTTCGAGTGCCTGCACGAGCTGAAGCTGATCGTCGACCTCATGTACGAGGGCGGCATTGGCACGATGAACTACTCGATCTCGAACAACGCCGAGTACGGCGAGTACGTGACCGGCCCGAAGATCATCGACGAGGGCGTGCGCAAGCGCATGAAAGAGGCACTGCGCCGCATCCAGACCGGCGAGTACGCGAAGGAGTTCGTGCTCGAGAACCGCGCCGGCGCGCCCGAGCTGCTCAGCCAGCGGCGCATGACCGCCGAGCTGCCGATCGAGAAGGTCGGCGCGCGGCTGCGCGAGATGATGCCCTGGATCCGGAAGAACCGCCTCGTCGACACGTCGAAGAACTGAGCCGGTGGCGAAGCCGGCGTACCCGCATCCGATCATCGCGCGCGAGGGCTGGCCGTTCCTCGGGATGGCCGTGGCGCTCTCGCTGGCGGTCGGTTTTCTGCTCGGATGGTGGTGGTCGGCGCCGTTGTGGCTGGCGGCCGTCTTCATCCTGCAGTTCTTCCGCGACCCGCCGCGCGGCGTGCCGGAGGATCCGCGCGCGGTGGTGTCTCCCGCCGACGGGCGCGTTGTCGAGGTCTCGAAGTCGCGCGATCCCTGGCTCGAGCGCGACGCGCTCAAGGTGAGCGTCTTCATGAACGTCTTCAACGTGCACTCCAACCGCTCGCCGGTCGACGGCGTGGTGAAGGAGCGCTGGTATTTCCCGGGCGCGTTCCTCAACGCGGCCCTCGACAAGGCGTCGCTCGCGAACGAGCGCAATGCGCTCTGGCTGCAGACGCAGGACGGCCGCGACATCACCTGCGTGCAGGTCGCCGGGCTCATCGCGCGGCGCATCCTGTGCTATGTTGGGGCCGGCGCGCAGCTCAAGCGCGGCGAGCGCTTCGGCTTCATCCGCTTCGGCTCGCGCGTCGACGTTTACCTGCCGCTCGACGCCGAGGTGCAGGCGGCGATCGGCGAAAAAGTCTACGCGGCGACGAGCGTTCTCGCATGGCTGACGGCCCCGAAGACGACGACGAACTAGAGCTGCACGAGCTCGACCCGGCGCTGCGCGACAAGCCGGGGCGCGGCGCGCCGCTCGGCACGCTGCGCCGGCGCGGCATCTATCTGCTGCCGAACCTGTTTACCACCGGCGTGCTCTTCTCGGGCTTCTTCGCCATCGTGCAGGCGATGAACGGCCGCTTCGAGATCGCGGCGATCGCCATCTTCGTCGCGATGCTGCTCGACGGCATGGACGGGCGCGTCGCGCGCTGGACCAACACGCAGAGCGAGTTCGGCGCGCAGTACGACTCGATCGCCGACATGGTGGCCTTCGGCGCCGCGCCGGCGCTCATCGCCTACACCTGGGCGCTCAAGGACCTCGGCACCGTCGGCTGGATCGGCGCGTTCATCTATTGCGGCGGTGCGGGAATCCGGCTCGCGCGTCGACGTTTACCTGCCGCTCGACGCCGAGGTGCAGGCGGCGATCGGCGAAAAAGTCTACGCGGCGACGAGCGTTCT
>DASQYN010000047.1:0-2110 GCA_035639215.1 Burkholderiales bacterium | reverse complement strand
AAGTGAGCGTTGCGGCTGCTGCGCCCTTCGCCTCTAGCGGCGGCGCCTAGAACGCCGCGCCGAAAGAAACCTCCATCGCGTCGAGCCGGACCCTACTGCAGTCCAGCGCCCGCTTGATGCGGTAGGGATGGCCGTCGGGGGCGGAGACGCCGCGCGAGATGTCGATGAGCTTGTGCGGATGGAGGGGATCTCCCGCGGCGTCCTGGAGCACCATGACCCGCGGCTGAAGGCGTTTCTCGGGATTCTGCGCGATGACGATGGCGACCTCGCCGCCGTTCAGCTCGACGGCGCTGCCGAGCGGGAAGATGCCTATGCAGCGGATGAACTGCTCGACCAGGTAGGAATCGAACAGGATGCCGCGTGCCCGATAGAGCTTTTTCAGCGCTTCCGACGGTGATATCGGCGCCGCATACGGCCGGGTGGCCGTCAGCGCGTCGAAGGTGTCGACGATCCCGGCTATCGAGCCGATCAGGCCGATGTCGCTGCCCTTGAGCCGGCGCGGATAGCCGCTGCCGTCCAGGCGCTCGTGGTGCAGCGTCGCCAGCTCGGCGAGGCCGCGCGGCAATCCCGGCGTGCCGCGCAGGATCTCCGCCGAATGCACGACGTGCTTCTGCGCGATGTGGTACTCGATCGGCGTGAGGCGGCCCGGCTTCTCGAGCAGCGGCTTGGGCAGCCGCAGCTTGCCGACATCCTGCAGAAGGCCCAGGTAACCGAGGAGCACGATGTCCTCGCGCGACATCTCGAGGAAGCGGCCGAACGCCGCCATGGTGATTGCGCTGTCGAGCGCGTGCGACTCGATGTAATCGCCCTTCTTGCGAAGCTTGCTGAAGAGCAGCATCGCGTCCGGATTGCGCAGCACACTCTCGGTGACCACGCTCACCGCCTCGTGCAGCTTGTCCGCGTGCAGCGCGTTGCCCGATCGCACGACGAGGACCGCCTCGCGTACCACCGTGTCCGCGGCGCCGTAGCAGGCCGCCGCCCGCGGGTATTCCTGCTCGACGGCCGACAGCTCTTTCCAGCGCGACTGGCCGGCGCGGGTCAGGTCGACCCTGGCTTTCGCTCGAGGGGGAACGGTGACGGTCAGCGGCGAAGCCGCTTCGCGATGATCCAGGTCGACGACGACCTCGCTGCAAAACCGGCCGAGGAGATCGAGCTCCTCGTGGGTCTTCAGCACGAACCCCTGGAAGGTGAAGGGCGTGTCCGTCCACGGGCGGTCGAGCTCGGCGATGTACATGCCGAACTGCAACTCCGCGACGGCCAATCGTTTTTTCAAGACCCGGTTTCCACTTGAGAAAGGCGACGGTAACCGGCAATCGGACACAGGGAATACGCAGGACTGCGCTACCCGACGATTGTTGACTTCATTGTCAAAATCCGTTTTCGGCAATCAGAGAAAGTATCTCAGCAGGAGTTGCCAGGCCCGCCGCTCGTAGGGCGCGCCGAAGCTGCTGGTCGCGTCGCCGCTGTTGTACTGGCCCTGCACGGCGACGTCGGCGCGGCTGAAGTGGTAGCGGGCCTCGAGCCACTGCAGCCGGCTGTGGTCGGTGGCGTCGTAGCGCAGCATCGCCGCCAGGTCGAGGTGCTTGACGAGCGCGTCCTGCCACAGCGCATACGCGAAACCCAGCTGGCGGGTCGGTGGGTCCTGGACGGCGGCGGCGAAGAGCCGGTACTGCCGATAGAAGGCTGGCGCGCCGTAGCGGAGCGTATTCCACCCCGCCTCGTCGAGCCCGGCGCCGTTGTATTGATACTCGATCGTGAGGGAGAGATTCGCCGCCGTGGTGTAGGTCGCGCCGGTGGCGAGCCGGGAGCGGAACGCTTCATCGTCTGGCGCGATACCCGCCTGCGCCGCGAGGGAGCGCGAGCGCCCGCCCGACCATTCGACGTAGGCGACCGTCGCGTTGCCGACGAGCGAGGTGAGGTTGAGGCCGAGCTGCGGCGCCTGGCCGGCGCCGCCGAAGAGCAGCCACTGCGGCGCAACGCTCGCCGAGACCTTGTGGCTGAGGGCGAGGAGCCAGCGGTCGCGCAGGTTGGTCGCGCCAAGGTCCGGGCTATAGGCGCCGGTGTCCGGATCGTCGGCGAGCTTCGGCGACACGAGGGCGGTGAAGGAGCC
>DASQYN010000046.1:0-3190 GCA_035639215.1 Burkholderiales bacterium | reverse complement strand
GCTGATCGCGCTCGGCCGCGCCGCGGGCTTCTCGCTCGATGAAATTGCGCTGATGTTCGCTGCCGGCGGCAAGCCGCGCATCGACCGACAGATGCTGGCCGCCAAGGCCGATGAGCTCGACCGCACGATTACGAAACTGCTCGCCATGCGCAACGGCCTGCGGCACGCCGCCGCCTGCCCGGCGCCGAGCCATATGGAATGTCCCACGTTTCGCCGCCTCATGCGCGCTGCCGCCGCCGGAGCGCTCGGCGGCCGACGGCCGAAGACGACAGGAGACCGCAGCGAAGCTCGGCCGAGGAGCCGGTCGTGAGGAATCCGGAATGGGCCTTCCGCACGGCCCGTGAACTATCGATAGCGCTTCGCGGCAAGCAGGTCTCGTCGCTCGAGCTGACGCAGGACGCCATCGCCCGGATCGAGCGGCTCGATTCCAGGATCAACGCGATCTGCGTGCGCGACTTCTCGCGGGCGATCGAGGCGGCGCGCGCGGCGGACGCGGCGATCGCCAAAGGGAACGCCGGCGCGCTGACGGGCATTCCGATGACGGTGAAGGAGTCCTACAACGTCGCCGGTCTGCCGACGACGTGGGGATTCGCCCCGCACAAGGATTTCGCCGCGAAGGAAGATGCGCTCGCCGTCGGCAGGGTGAAGAGCGCGGGCGCGGTCATTCTCGGCAAGACCAATGTCCCGGTCGGGCTCGCCGACTGGCAGAGCTACAACCCGATCTACGGCACGACGAACAATCCTTTTGGCCTCGACCGCACCCCCGGCGGGTCCTCGGGCGGCTCGGCGGCCGCGCTTGCCGCCGGCTACGGAGCGCTCTCGCTCGGCTCGGACATCGGCGGCTCGCTGCGCTCGCCCGCGCACTATTGCGGCGTCTACGCTCACAAGCCGACCTTCGGGCTCGCGCCCTCGCGCGGCCACACGCCGCCGCCGTTTCCGCCGCTGCCGCTCGAGCGCGATCTCGCGGTCATCGGTCCGATGAGCCGCTCCGCCGCGGATCTCGACGATCTGCTCGCCGCGATCGCCGGCCCGGACGAGATGGACGCCGGCCGCGCCTACCGGCTCGCGCTGCCGGGGCCGCGCCATTCGAGGATCGCGGATTTCCGCATTCTCGTGGTCGATACTCATGCGCTGATGCCCACCGCGGGGAGCGTGCGCGCCTCGATCGACAAGCTAGCGGGGACGCTCGCGAAGTCCGGCGCCACGGTCTCGCGCGAAGCCGGCCGATTGCCGGACCTCGCCGCTTCCTCGCGCCTCTACATGCGCCTTCTCATGTCGTTCCTCGCGGCGATATTTCCTGCGGAGGTCTACGAGCGAATGAAGGTGGACGCGGCGAAGCTCGCAGCGAACGACACGAGCCTCGCGGCGGAGCGTCTGCGAGGCGCGGTGCTCAACCATCGCGAGTGGGTCCTGGCCGACAGCATGCGCGCGGGATTGCGGGCGCAGTGGCGGGCGCTGTTCCGTGACTTCGACGCGGTTATCTGCCCGGTCATGCCGACGCCCGCGTTCCCGCACGACCACTCGCCCGACCAAACCGTCCGGCGCATCGTCATCGACGGCCAGGCGTTCCCGTACATGGATCAGCTCGTCTGGCCGGGCGTCGCGACCTGTCCCGGCTTGCCGGCGACCTCGATCCCGGTCGGCCTTTCTCCCGAGGGCTTGCCGATCGGCGTGCAGCTGGTGGGCCCATGGCTCGAGGACCGCACGCCGCTCAGGCTGGCCGAGCTTATCGAGCAGGAATACGGAGGCTTCTCGCCGCCGCCCGCCTCGACTTTCTGAGGTGCACCAGCACGCGCAGCCGATCGAGCAGCAGGATGAGCGGCGAGCCCAGGAAAGCCGCGAAGATGAGGACGCTCGAGCCGTGCACGAGCCGATGGGCGAAGGATGCGTGGATGAGCGTGACGACAACGATCACGCCGAGCGCCAGGCCACCCGCCATCGGCCAGGGAACTCTTCCCGACGCCGTGGGCTCGGCCCGGACGCTGAAAAGCATCCACCAAAGCGAAGCCAGCCCGCAAACGCCGGCCAGGGCGAACATGTCTTCGTAGGTCGCGCTCAGCGAGAACAGCCTGAGGATGGCGGCCTGCACGAGATAGAGATAGGCCACCGTCACCGCGGACAGGACCAGCATCTCCAGGTATCGGATGAGCGCGTCCTTGTCGGCCTGCTCGCGGATTTCTTCTTCCATCGTCGCTCCCGGATGTTCAGCTGGCATGCAGGCCGGCCTTGCGGATCACATCGCCCCACTTGGCGATCTCTTCCTTGATGTAGGCGGCGAACTCCTCCGGCGTGCTGGTGCGCACCTCGGTGCCCTGCTTGGCGAGCTTTTCCTTCATGTCGGCGGAATTCATGATCGAGACCAGCTCGCGGTTCAGCCGCTCGACGATCGGACGAGGCGTGCCGGCGGGAGTGAGGATGCCGTACCAGGTGGTGACGTCGAAGTTCGGCAGGCCCGCTTCGGCCGCGGTCGGCACCTCGGGGAGCGCGGCGAGGCGGTGCGGCGCGATGACGGCGAGGGCGCGCAGCTTGCCCGACTTGATGTGCGGCGCTGCGGCGGGGTAGCCGATGATGACCATGTGGATGCGTCCGGCGAGCACGTCCTGCATGGCGAGATTCACCCCTTTGTACGGGACGTGCACGAGCTTCGTGCCAGCGACGATGTTGAAGAGCTCCGCGCCGAGATGGTTGGAGGTGCCCGAGCCGCCGGAGCCGAAGTTGTACTCGCCGGGCTTCTGCTTGACCTGCGCGATGAACTCCTTCAGCGTCGGCCCGAGCGAGGGCTGGGTGACGATCACGTTCGGGATCGTCGCGACCAGCGTGATCGGCTGCAGGTCCTGCACCGCATCGTAGTTCAGCTTCGAATAGAGAGTCGGGCTGATCGCGAGCGAAGGCGCGACGAGCACGAGCGTATAGCCGTCGGGCGCCGAGTGCGCGGCCGCCTCCGCGCCGACGTTGCCGCCCGCGCCGCCGCGGTTTTCCACCACCACCGGCTGGCCGAGCCGCTCGCCGAGCTTCTCGCCGATCTGCCGGCCGAGGATGTCGGTGCCGCCGCCGGGCGGGAAGGGCAGGATCAGCTTGAGCGGGCGGCTGGGATAGGCGTCCTGCGATGTGGCGATGCTCGCAGCGGCGAGGGCAGCAATGACTGCCATCGATTGGACGATTCGCCGGATCATCTTTTTTTCCCCGCGTA
>DASQYN010000045.1:0-4024 GCA_035639215.1 Burkholderiales bacterium | reverse complement strand
CGATCATCCATGCCGATCCGCGATTCACCCGCACATCCGCACTGTCCGATATTTACGCGCCAATCCGGGCCGGCAGCGACATCGCGTTTGTCGGCGGCATCATTCGCTACATCCTGGAAAACGATCTCTGGTTCAAGGAGTACGCGCTGCACTACACCAACCTCGCCACCGTCATCGACGAGCGGTTCAAGGATACGAGCGAGCTGGACGGCCTGTTCTCGGGCTGGGATGAGGCGGGGCGGCGCTACAAGTACGACTCGTGGCAGTACAAGGGCGCGACGGTGCCTTCGTCGCTCGCCGAGCACTACGTCAACACCACGGAGTCGTGGTCGGAGAAGACCAAGCGCCTGCGGCGCGACGCGGTGACCGAGGACCTGACGCTGCAGAATCCGAATTGCGTCTACCAGATCCTGAAGCGTCACTACGCGGCCTACACGCCCGAGATGGTCGAGCGGGTTACGGGCTGTCCCCGTGAAACCTTCCTGAAGGTGGCCGAAGCGCTGGCGCGCAATTCCGGGCGCGAGAAGACCGGCGCCATCTGCTATGCGGTCGGCTGGACGCACCACACCACCGGCGTGCAGATGATCCGCGCCGCGGCGATCATCCAGGCGCTGCTCGGCAATACCGGGCGGCCCGGCGGCGGCATCCTCGCGCTGCGCGGCCACTGCAGCATCCAGGGCTCGACCGACATCCCCACGCTCTACAACCTGCTGCCCACTTACCTGCCGCAGCCGCACGCCTTCAAGCCGCATTCGACGTTCAAGGAATACCTCGAGGTCGAGATCACGCCGACGGGCTGGTGGCACAACTTCCCGAAGTACGCGGTGAGCCTGCTGCGCGCCTGGTACGGCGACGCCGCAACGAAGGAAAACGACTGGAGCTACCACCGGCTGCCGAAGATCGTCGGCGACCATTCGCAGCTGCCGATGACGCTAGCGCTCGAGCGCGGCGTGCTGAAGGGCCTGTTCCTCCTCGGCCAGAACCCGGCGATCGGCGGCTCGAACTCGGCGATGATCCAGCGCTCGCTCGCCAACCTCGACTGGATGGTGGTGCGCGACTTCGCGGAGACCGAGACGGCGTCGTTCTGGTACGCCGGCAAGCCGGTGCGCTCGGGCGAGCTCAAGCCCGCCGACATCAAGACCGAGGTGTTCCTCATGCCGGCAGCGCTCGCCGGCGAGAAGGCCGGCAGCTTCACCAACACGCATCGCCTTCTCCAGTGGCACGACAAGGTGGTCGAGGCGCCCGGGGACAGCCGCTCCGAGCTCTGGTTCATCTATCACCTCGGCCGCCAGCTGAAGCAGCTCTACGCCTCGAGCACCAAGGCCGCCGACGAGGCGATGCGCCATCTCACCTGGAACTATCCGGTCGCGGGCGAGAAGAAGGAGCCGGACGCCGAGGCGGTGTTGCAGGAGATCAATGGCTACACGTGGCCGGAGCGGCAGTTGGTTTCTTCTTATAAAGATCTCAAAGACGATGGCTCGACGGCGTGCGGCGGCTGGGCCTACGCCGGCGTGTTCGCGGAAGGAAAGAACCACGCGCGCTCGCGCACGCCCGACGGCCCGGACGGGCCCGGCACGCATCTGCACTGGGGCTTCGCCTGGCCGAACAACATCCGCACGCTCTACAACCGCGCTTCCGCCGACCTCGACGGCCGGCCCTGGTCGGAGAAGAAGCGCCTGAGCTGGTGGAACACCACAACGAACCAGTGGGAGGGCACCGACCAGGTGGACTTCGAAAAGGAGAAGCGCCCGGATTACGTCCCCGACTGGTCGAAGGAGCCCGCGGGCATGGACGCGCTGTCCGGCCGCGATCCGTTCATCCTGATCGCCGACGGCAAGTCGTCGCTCTTCGTGCCCTCGGGCCTCAAGGACGCGCCGCTGCCGGCGCACTACGAGCCGGTCGAGTCGCCGGTGAAGAACCCGCTCTACAAGCAGCAGGACAACCCGACGGCGAAGAAGTGGCAGACCGCCGACAACCGCTACCACGCGGTCGGCGATCCGCGCTTCCCCTATTCGCTCACCACCTATCGCCTCACCGAGCATCACTCCGGCGGCACGCCGACCCGCTCGGTGGCGCACACCGCGGAGCTGCAGCCGGAGTCGTTCGCCGAGATCCCGCCCGAGCTCGCCGAGGAGCTCGGCATCGCCAACCTCGACTGGGTCGTGCTCTCCACCGCGCGCGGCGAGATCGAGACGCGCGCGCTCGTCACGCGGCGCCTGCGGCCGCTCGAGATCGACGGCCGGCGCATCTTCCAGATCGGCATGCCGTGGCACTTCGGCTGGCAGGGCTACGCGACCGGCGACATCGCCAATGTGCTGACCAGCGTCGTCGGCGATCCGAATACCAGCATTCACGAGAACAAGGCGCTGACGTGCAATTTGCGGAAGGGGCGCCTCCCGCGCGGCGGCCGCATTGGCCCACCCCCTGATAAGGGGGTGGCGAGCGCGCAGCGCGAGCCGGGGGTTCTGGCGAAATGAGCGCCGTCGCAAACCAAACTTCCCAGAAGCAGGAAGCCGAAGAGACTGCGGGCACGCGCATAGAGCCGGGAAAGAAATACGGCTTCTTCACCGACACCACGCTGTGCATCGGCTGCAAGGCCTGCGAGGTGGCGTGCAAGGAGTGGAATGCGCTGCCCGCCGACAAGCTTTCGCTCTCGGGCATGAGCTACGACAACACGCGCGAGCTCTCGGCCAACACCTGGCGCCACGTGATGTTCGTCGAGAAGCTCGACGGCGAGGGCGGCCGGCCGACCGAGATGCCGGCTTTCCAGTCGAACTGGCTGATGATGAGCGACGTGTGCAAGCACTGCGCGAACGCGCCGTGCCTCGAGGCCTGCCCGACCGGCGCGCTGTTCAAAACCGAGTTCGACACCGTCGTGGTGCAGCAGGACATCTGCAACGGCTGCGGCTACTGCGTGCCTTCGTGCCCGTTCGGCGTCGTCGACCTGAACCTGCTCGACGGCAAGGCGCACAAGTGCACGCTCTGCTACGACCGGCTGAAGGGCGGCTTCGAGCCGGCGTGCGCCAAGGCGTGTCCGACCGACTCGATCCAGTTCGGCGAGCTCGAGGAGCTGCGCTCCCGCGCGCGCGGTCGCGTGGAGAAGCTGCACGAGCTGGGAAGAAGCGAGACCTACCTGTACGGCGTGCCCGGCGGGCCGGGCGGCGAGCTCGGCGGGCTGAACGCCTTCTTCCTTCTCGCCGACAAGCCGGAGGTCTACAACCTGCCGGCCGCGCCCTCGCGCGGCTCCGATCGCGTGCGCCCGGCGCTGCAGTCGGCTCTTGCCTCGTTTTTCGGCCTGGCGGCGGTCGCAGCGCTGTTCGTCCTCGGAGGCAGGCGATGAACGCGCCTTACCCCGGCTACGGCGGCGAGAGCTACTACGGCCGCCCGGCGGTCAAGCCGAGCGTCTACGGCTGGAAGGTTGCGCTCTACACGTTCCTCGGCGGCCTCGCGGGCGCCGTGCAGATGATCGTCTCGCTGGCCGACCTCGCCAACGAAAGGCGCCATCGGGATCTGGTCAAGCAAGGCCGCGTCATCGCCGCCGCGAACGGCGTGCTGATCGGCCCGGCGCTCCTGATCGCCGACCTGCACACGCCGCAGCGCTGGTACAACATGCTGCGCATCTTCCGGCGTACCTCGCCGATGTCGATCGGCAGCTACGTGCTCACCGCGTTCGGCGCATTCAGCGCGGCTTCGCTCACTCCATTGAAATCCCTCTTTCAAATACCAGCGGCAATCGCCGGCGCCGGGATGGCGAGCTACACGCCGGCGCTCCTTGCCGCCACCGCGACGCCGCTCTGGTCTGCCGCACCGCGAGCGCTCGGCGCGGAATTTTCGACGGGCGCCTTCGCGTCCGGGGCTGCGGCGCTGATCCTTTGCTCCAGTGAGCGCTGGCTCGAGCGCACGGCCTGCGCGGCGACGCTCGCCTATGGCGCGGCCGCCTATGTCGCGAGCCGCGAGCACGCGAAGAAGCGCGTCGACCGGCCGCTCAAGGAAGGCCGGTCGGCGACGATGCACAAGGCGGGCC
>DASQYN010000044.1:0-3988 GCA_035639215.1 Burkholderiales bacterium | reverse complement strand
CGACGCGATCGTCATGCATCCCGGCCCGATGAACCGGGGCGTCGAGATCGATTCGTCGGTGGCCGACGGGCCGCATTCGGTGATCCTGCCGCAGGTCACCTTCGGCATCGCAGTGCGCATGGCGGTGATGAGCATCGTGGCAGGGAACTGAGGCATGCGCCTTCACATAAGGAATGGCAGGCTGGTCGATCCGGCGAGCGGCAAGGAAGGACCGGGCGATCTCTATGTGGAGGGCGGAAAAATCGTCGAGCACCTGAAGAGCGTCGAGAAGACCATCGACGCGAAGGGGCTCGTCGTCGCGCCCGGCTTCATCGACATCGCGGCGCGCTTGCGCGAGCCGGGCTTCGAGTACAAGGCGACGCTGGAATCGGAGATGGACGCGGCCGTCGCCGGTGGCGTGACGAGCCTCGCCTGCCCGCCCGACACCGATCCGCCGCTCGACGAGCCGGGGCTCGTCGACATGCTGCGCCGGCGCGCGAAGAGCCTTTCCCGCGCGCGCGTCTATCCGATCGGCGCGCTTACCGTGAAGCTCGAAGGAACAACGCTCACCGAGATGGCCGAGCTCGCCGAGGCGGGCTGCGTCGCCTTTTCGCAGGCGAACGTGCCCCTCGCCGACACGCAGGTGCTCTGGCGCGCGCTCCAGTACGCCTCGACCTTCGGCTTTCCGGTGTGGCTGCGCGTGGAGGACGCCGGCCTCGCGAAAGGCGGCGTCGCGCACGACGGCGAGGTCGCGACCCGGCTCGGGCTCGCCGGCATCCCGGTCTTCGCCGAGACCATCGCGCTCGGCACGCTGCTCGAGCTCGTGCGCGCGACGCGCGCAAGGGTGCACGTCTGCCGGCTGTCGAGCGCCGCAGCTATCGAGCTGATGCGCGCCGCCAAGCGCGAGGGGTTGCCGGTGACGTGCGACGTCGCCATCCATCACGTCCACCTGAGCGACATGGATCTCGGCTATTTCGATTCCAATTGCCGGCTCGAGCCGCCGTTGCGCAGCCAGCGCGACCGCGACGCGCTCGCGGCCGCGCTCGCCGACGGCACGATCGATTGCCTCTGCTCCGACCACACGCCGGTCGACGAGGACGGCAAGCACCTGCCGTTCGCCGAGGCGCAGCCCGGCGCGACCGGCCTCGAGCTGCTGCTGCCGCTCACGCTGAAGTGGGGCGAGGCGCGCAAACTGACGCTCGCCGCCACGCTCGCGCGTATCACCTCGCGCGCCGCGCAAGTGCTCGGCGTCTCCTCGGGCCGGCTCTCGCCCGGCGCGCCTGCGGACCTCGTGCTCTTCGATCCGGCAGCGCCGCGGCGCATCGTGCCCGAGACGCTGAAGAGCCAGGGCAAGAACACGCCCTTCATCGGCGCCGAGCTGCAGGGTAGCGTTCGCTGCACCCTCGTCGCCGGCAACGTGGTGTACGAAGCATGAAGCGCCTCGCCATCGTCGCCCTACTGCTGCTCGTCGGCGCCTGCTCGACGCCACCGACATCGCAGCCTTCGGGCAAGGGCGGCTATTACCTCGACGATGGTCCGGGAGAAAGCGTGCCGCCCGACCTGACCTCGATTCCCGATGCTGCGCCGCGCGCCGAGCCGCTCAGCCGCTTCGCCAACCGCCCGTACGAGGCGCTCGGCAATCGCTACGTGCCGCTCACCGCGGTGCAGCCCTTCCACGAACGCGGGCTGGCGAGCTGGTACGGCAAGCGCTATCACGGCAAGAAGACGACGAGCGGCGAGCCGTACGACATGTACGCCATGACCGCGGCTCATCCGACGCTCCCCATCCCGAGCTACGCGCGCGTCACCAGCGTGACGAACGGCCGCAGCGTCGTCGTGCGCATCAACGATCGCGGCCCGTTCCTGCGCGGCCGCGTCATCGACCTCTCATACGCCGCAGCGAATCGCCTGGGCATCATCGCCAATGGCAGCGGCGAAGTGGAAGTCGACGCGATCGTGCCCGGGCAAGCAAGCGAGCCGCAGCGCGCCGAGCTCGATTCTGTTGCGCCAAGCACGCCGGTCGCGGTGCCGACGCCGGCGCCGCAGCCGAAGATCTTTCTTCAAGTCGGCGCCTTCGCTTCGCGCGATAACGCGGAGGGCCTACGTGCGCGCCTCGTGTCGTCCGTCGAGGAGCCAGGCGAGGTGCTGCTCCTCGGTAACCTCTGGCGCCTTCAACTCGGTCCGTATCCCTCGCAAGACGATGCGCGCTCGGCTGCCGAGCGCCTCGAGCGCACGTTCGATCTGAAGCCGCTCGTCGTCGTTCGCTAACAGCAGGTAGTCGTCGCGTAGCGCTTCGATGAGAGACGCGACGCGCAGATAAAAACCGACCGCAGATCCATATCCGTTTGCCCGATTCGTTGACACTCTCGCAAGAGTCGGCGAAGAATCGAATCAATAGAGCAGCGCTGAACGAGCTGCCGTTGAATCGCGCGACTCGGGGAGGATGGGTTGGGCGTTGTCGTACGCTTTTCAGCGCTTGCACTTGGTCTCGTTGCTTCGGCTGCGCTCGCCGACTCGTGCATCTGGTACGCCGATGACGACTCGATCCGCCAGCTGCGGACCGACACGAACGAAGTAACGCGCGTAGTTCCGCTTAGAAGGCCCGACCGGCTCGTGATGAACGCCGAGGATTGCGGCGTCTGGGCGCTCGACAAGAACGATCGGCGCATCCTCCGCTTCAGCAGCGAAGGGTCGCTCGAGCGCGAGATCCGCGTGGGCGACGTAGAGCGGCATCTCGACAAGGCGGAGCGCCTGCAACTGGATCCCTATGACGGGAGCCTGTGGATCACCGACGAGCGGCGCGCTGTGCACCTCTCGTCCGACGGAAGCCTTCTCGGAACCTTCCTCGCCAGCGGGCGCATCCGCGGCATCGCCGTGGCGCTCGATCAGAGTCTTTGGATCCTGGGGACGCGCGAATTGTGGCAGGTCGACGCCTCCGGCAATCTGCGATCAAGCTTCGCACTCGGCAGCCGCCTCGCCGCCGACGCCCGGTTCTTCGCTATTGATAGTTTGGGCGGCTTCCTCTGGCTTGCCGACGAGCATCAGCTCGCGCAGCTCAAGCTCGCGAGCCTCGGCGATCCGCCGCTGAGTATCAGGCTCTCGCGCCGCATCACAGGTCTTGCTCTCGACCCACACGCCGGGAAAGTGTGGGTGGGCCAGCAAGATGGCCTGCTTGCCCTCGACAGGAACGGCGCCATGGTTCATCGGGTCGATTTCGACGGTCGCGGATTCCGCAAGCCGGACGAGCTAGCCTTCGACCCGGTTAGCCGATCGCTTTGGGTCGGCGCGGAGCGATCCGTCAGCCGTTTTACCGACACGGGCGACTTCGTTATGACATTGTCCGCGCGCGACGGCGACGAGGCGATCGGCGTGCCGGCGCTTAAAGTGCAGCCGACGCTTACGCTCCTGCGTCCGCCGGAGAACGCGCTCACGAACAATCCGCAGCCCGAGATGCGATTGAGCTACGGCGCCGATTGCAACGCCGTCTCTTGCGGCTTCTCGGCCAGCTACTTCACCGCTTACACGCTGGAGGCGATGCTAAACGATCATCCTGTAGGCGGCGCCTTCCGGCTTGATGGCAGCTCCGGCGAAACCTCCTACCTTCCACCTGCTAGATTGCCCGAAGGGACGAACCGCTTTACCGCTAGGGCGAAGGACAGTTTCGGTCATCCGTCGAACGCGATTTCCAACACCTTTACCGTCGACACGATCCCGCCGCGCTTCCTCACTCTTTCCCCACCGGACGGCGCGACATCGCAGACCCCGAACGTCGTAATTCAGGGCACGATCGATGATCCGCAGGCGACGGTCGTGCTCAACGGCTCGGGATTGAGCCAGACGGGCGGCGGTTTTGCCTTCCCGGTCACTCTGCACCCTGGGGACAATGTCTTCACGTTCTCCGCAATCGACCGTGCCGGTAATGTGAGCAACACGCCACTGCGCCTCGTGCTTTCTTCGGTCGCTATCACCATCGACAGTCCGGTGGGCGGAGCGACTATCAACGCGGATA
>DASQYN010000043.1:0-8354 GCA_035639215.1 Burkholderiales bacterium | reverse complement strand
CCCGGTGGTGTTGAGGCCGAAGAGATGGCTGTAGACGTGCGCGGTGAGCTCGTTCGATTTCTTGGTCGCGGCGTACAGGCTGATCGGATGGTCGACGTTGTCGGATTCCGACCAGGGCAGCTTCTGGTTCGTGCCGTACACGCTCGAGCTCGAGGCGTAGACCAGGTGCCGGGGCGGCCGGTGCCGGCAGCATTCCAGGAGGTTGGCAAAGCCGACGACGTTGGTCTGGATGTAGGAGCCGGGGTTCTCGAGCGAGTAGCGCACACCCGCCTGCGCGGCGAGGTTCAGCACCGCCTCGGGCTTCTCGTCCCGAAACACTTTCTCCAGCGCTTCGCGGTGCGCGATGTCCAGCTCGCGAAAGCGGAACGCCGGATGCTCCAGCCGCGCCAGCCGTGCGCGCTTCAGCGCCACCGAGTAGTACGGCGAGAGGTTGTCGATGCCGATTACCTCGTCGCCGCGATCGAGAAGGCGCCGGCTGCAATGCATGCCGATGAAGCCCGCGCACCCGGTGACGAGAACCTTCATTCCGCTAGCCGCTGTCGGCCTTCCTCAGTTCCATCAGCTTCGCGTACTTCAGGTAGCTGTTCATGCAGCCGATCGAGATGTGCACTAGCCCGGGCAGGCCATCCAGGAAACCCAGCCGCAGGACGTAGAACTTGAAGAAGCGCACCACCGGCGAGGCCAGCAGGTGGAAGGCGCTCGCGGTGGCGCCCCGCTCGTAGGCCTGGCGGGCGGCGAGGGTCGTGTAGCGGTTCTGCCGGTCGAGATAGGTGGCGAGGTCGTCGCTCGCGTCGTGCATGAGGTCGCCTTCCAGCGTGCCGGGGGTGACGGCAAAGAGCACCTTCTCGTGCACCAGGTCGTCGCTCCAGCGCGCTTTCAGGCGGTTGAAGAGGCGCGGGCTCCAGTCGGGATAGCCCTCGCCGTGCGAGAGCCACTTGCCGAGAAAGCGGTTGCGCCTGGGCATCCGGTAGACCGGCGAGACCGGCGCGGCGAGTGCCCGGCGGATGCTTTCGGCGAGCTTCGCGGAAACGCGCTCGTCGGCGTCGAGGCAGAGCACCCAGTCGTGCTTTGCCTGCTCGACGGCGAACTGCTTCTGCCGGCCGAAGCCGAGCCATTCCTTCTGCACCACCCGGGCGCCGCGTCGCGCGGCGATCTCGCGCGTCGCGTCCGTGGAGGCCGAATCGACGACCACGATCTCGTCGGCGAAGGCGAGGCTCTCCAGGCACGCGTCGAGCACCCCGGCGGCGTTGCGCGTGATGAGGACGGCGGAGACGGGCGCCTGGGGCGCGTTCGGGGAGTCCAAATTTTCTTGTCGCTACAATCCGGGCGGTCCATTCTAAAGGGCTTTGTCCGACGCTTAAGATCCTCTTCGTCAAGACCTCGTCGCTCGGCGACGTGGTGCATCACTGCCCGGCCGTGAGCGATGCGGCGCGCGCCGTTCCCGGAGCGCTCATCGACTGGGTGGTGGAAGAGCCGTTCGCGGCGATCGCGGCGATGCATCCGGCCGTGCGCCGTGTGATTCCCGTGGCCGTGCGCCGCTGGCGCTCGGCCTGGTGGCGATCCGCCGCCTGGTCGGAAATTGCGGCCTTCCGCCGGACGTTGCGCGCCGAGCGCTACGATCTGGTCATTGACACCCAGTCGCTCATCAAGAGCGCGCTCATTTCCCGCTGGGCGGACGGCACGCGGCACGGCATGGATCGCGCAAGCGCGCGCGAGCCGCTCGCTGCGCGCTTCTACGACGTGCGCCATGCGGTGCCCCGCGGCGCGCACGCGGTGGAGCGAAACCGCCAGCTCACCGCAGCCGCGCTCGGCATCTCGTTGCCGGCCGAGATCGACTACGGCCTGCACGCGGTCGCGCCACAGTACGAGGATCAGGCGCCGCTCGTCTTCCTCACCATGACGAGCCGGGCGGACAAGCTCTGGCCGGAGGAGCGCTGGATCGAGCTCGGCCGGGCGCTCGGCGGACCGCTCGTCCTGCCCTGGGGCAGCGAGGCCGAGCGCGTGCGGGCGAAGCGCATCGCAAGCGCGCTCCCCGAAGCCGCCGTGCCGAACCGCATGACGCTCGACCAGCTCGCCTATCTCTTCGCCACGGCACCAGCGGTCGCCGGCCTCGATACCGGGCTCACCCATCTTGCTGCGGCGCTCGGCGCCCGCACGGTGGGCATCTATTGCGGCTCGGATCCGAAGCTCACCGGCCTTTACGGCGCGCCCCGGGCAGCCAATGTCGGCGCGCCGGGACGCGCGCCCGACGTCGAAGAAGTCGCGGCGCTGCTTCGATGAGGACGCTCTATACGGCGTTCCTGCGCCTCGCACTTCTGGCCATCCTGCTCAGGCTCTGGTGGCGCGGGCGGCGCGAGCCGCGCTACCGCCAGTCGGTCGGCGAGCGATTCGGTCGCTATGAGACCCCGGCCAAGGAGGGGCCGATCTGGATCCACGCGGTTTCGGTCGGCGAGGCGAGGGCCGCGGCGCCGCTCGTCAAGGCGCTCTCGGACTTCCCGATCCTCATGACCTGCACCACCGCGGCCGGGCGCGAGACGCTCGACCAGGTCTACGGCGACTCGGTCAGCGCCGCGTACCTGCCCTACGACTATCCGGGGGCGGTGCGGCGTTTTCTCGAGCACTTCCGCCCGCGGCTCGGCATCCTGATGGAAACCGAGCTCTGGCCGAACCTGCTTGCAGGTTGCGCCACGGCAGCCGTCCCGGTGATGCTGGCCAACGCCCGCATGTCCGAAAGATCGATGCAGGGCTACGCTCGCTGGCGAAGCCTGACGGGACCGGGCTTCCGGACGCTCGGCGCGGTATGTGCCCAATCCGCGGCCGATGCCCAGCGGCTCCGCTCGCTGGGAGCGCGGAATGTCGAGGTGACCGGCAACCTGAAGTTCGACGCCCAGCCCGATCCCGGGAAAGTGGCGGCCGGCCAGGCTTGGCGGGCGCGCCTTCGCCGGCCGATCCTGCTCCTCGCGAGCACGCGGGAAGGCGAAGAGAAGCTGCTTCTCGCCGAGCGCACGCCGGCCAACGTGCTGGTGGTCGTCGTGCCGAGGCACCCGCAGCGCTTCGACGAGGTCGCTTCGCTCGCCGATTCTCGGCGCAGCCGCGAGCCGCTGCCCGCCCCCGGCGAGCGCATTCATCTTGGCGACACGATGGGCGAGATGGCCTTCTATTACGGCGCGTGCGACGCCGCCGTCATCGGCGGCTCGTTCGCGCCGCTCGGCGGGCAGAACCTGATCGAGGCGCTCGCCTGCGGTGCGCCGGTCGTGCTCGGGCCGCACATGTTCAATTTCGCTGAAGCGACGCGGCTCGCGCTCGAGGCCGGCGCTGCGCTGCAAGCCGCCGATGCGCCCGCTGCCGTGCGCGCCGCCGTGGCGTTGCTGGGCGACGAGGCGCGGCGGCAGAAAATGAGCGCCGCCGGCCGCAAGCTCTGCGAAGCGCACCGCGGCGCCACCGCGCACCATGTGGCTGTTTGCCGACGGCTATTAAAGGGGTCAGAGCAATCTTCATGAAACAAATTGCTCGGCAAAGGCCGACGCTTTGTTACCGGAAAATTGCTCTGACCCCTTTAGGGGACGAGCGCGGCGTTGATCCGTTCCAGGTCTTCGGCGCGCAGGCCGCCGACCGCTCCGCGCAGCTTGAGCTGGTTGACGAGCAGGTTGTAGCGCGCCAGGGCCAGGTCGCGGCGGGTAGAGAAGAGCTGCTGCTGGGCGTTCAGCACGTCGATGTTGATCCTCACGCCGACCTCGTAGCCGAGGCGGTTGGAGTCGAGGGCGCTCTGCGATGAGACGAGCGCCTGCTCCAGGGCGCCGACCTGCGCGATGCCGTTGACGACCGCGAGATAGGTCTGGCGGGTGGTGAGGGCGGCGCTGCGCCGCGCGTTTTGCAGATCCTCGCGCGACTTCAGATAGTTGGCGGCTGCCTCGCGTTCCCTCGAGCTGATCCCGCCGCCTTGATAGATGGGCACGGCGATCTGCAGCCCGAGCTGGCTGGTGGTGACGTCGCGTCCCACCTGGGTGATGAGCGAGCCCGTGTCGCGCGTGTTGGCGTAGGAGCCGACGAGGTCGAGCGTCGGATAGTGGCCGGCGTTCTGCCGCTTCGACTCGAGGTTCGCCACCTCGGTCGCCGCCTCCTGGGCGAGCACCGGATAGGCGTGCTTCTCCGCTAGGTCCACCCAGCTCTGCATGTCGGCGGGCTGCGGCGGCTCGGCCTTGACGTCGGGGCGAAGCGGCTTCAGGAACTGGTATTCCTTGCCGGTGATGAGCTGCAGGGCGCGGCGCTTCGAGTCGAGGTCGTTCTGCGCGGCGATCTCCTGCGCGACCGTCAGGTCGTAGCGCGCCTGCGCCTCGTGGGTGTCGGTGATGGTCGCTGTGCCGACCTCGAAGTTGCGCTTCGCCTGGGCGAGCTGCTCTGAGATGGCCGCCTTCTGCGCGCCGACCAGCGTGAGCGTGTCCTGCGCCGCTTGCACGTCGAAGTAGGCCTGCACGACGCGCAGCGCGAGGTCCTGCGCGGCCTGGCCGAACGTCGCTTCCGCCTGGCGCACCTGGAAGTCGGCCTGCTCGCGGGCGACGAAGTTCTGCGGCCGGAAGATCGGCTGCGTCGCGGTGAGGGTGTAGCCGGAGCTGTTCACGCTGCGCGTGAAGCTGGGGCTGATGGCGGTGTTGTGCGATTCGACGTCGTTGTTCGACGCACTGACGTTGCCGGTGGCGTTGAGCGTCGGCAGCAGAAGCGCGCGCGCCTGCGGAATTCGCTCGCGGCCGGCTTCGAGGGAGTAGCGCGCGCCGTTGTAGACGGCGTCGTAGCGCTGCGCGTCGCGATACACCTCGATCAGGTCCTCGGCGAAGGCAGCGCCGGAAATCAGCACGCAAAACGCGCCCGCGGCGCATTTTGCGGCCTGCTTTCTAGTAAGTCGGAACCGCCGGATCGACCGTCCGGGACCACGCATCCACGCCCCCCACCAGATTATGAACCTTGCTGTAGCCGTTCTTTTCGAGAAAGAGCGCGACCTGGGCGCTGCGCCCGCCATGATGGCAGATCGCCACGACCTCGCGCCCGGGATCGATCTCGCCCAGGCGGCTGGGCACTTCGCGCATCGGCACGAGCTGCGCGCCGGCGATGCGCGCCCGCTCATACTCCCACGGCTCGCGCACGTCGAGAAGCACCGGCTTCTCGCGGCCCGAGTCCGCGAGCCAGGCGGCAAGCTGCGAAGCGCTGATCGATCTCATGCCGGTCAGAAACCCACTCTTCAGAACCGGAAGCGCGGCGGCCGCTCGCAGTTGACGAGCGGCGCGAGAACGGTCTCGAAGAGGTCGGTGCGGTTGAACGCGCCCGGTGCGGTGCAGGTGACCAGGCGCGCGCTCATCGCCGGCGCCTCGCCGACCACGGCGAAGAGCCGTCCGCCGATGTCCAGCTGCTCGAGGAACGCCCGCGGCAGGAGCGGCGTCGAGCCGGTGAGCACGATCACCTGATAGGGGGCGTGGCCCGGCCAGCCGCGCGCCGCATCGCCGATCTCGAGCATGACGTTGTCCGCGCCGTGGCGCTCGAGGTTGCGCCGTCCGAACTCGGCGAGCTGGCGATCGATCTCCACCGAGACGACCTGCGCCGCGCGGTGCGCGAGGAGCGCGGTGAGGTAGCCGCTGCCGGTCCCGACCTCCAGCACGCGGTCGGTCTTGTGCACGCCGAGCTCCTGGAGCACGCGGGCTTCCAGCTTCGGCTCCCACATGCGCTCGCTCTTGTCGAGGGGTATCTGCAGGTCGGAGAAGGCGAGCGCCCGATGCTGCGGCGGCACGAACTCCTCGCGCGGCACCGCGTAGAGCAGGTCGAGCACGTCCTGGTCGAGCACGTCCCAGGGACGAATCTGCTGCTCGACCATGTTGGCGCGCGCTTGCTCGAGGTTCATGTTCAGGCGTTTCCTGCCGCGGAGCGCGAGAGTTTACCAAAGGCCTTCGCCAGCCACAGGGCGAGATCGTCCAGGTAGGAGTAGATCACCGGCACGACCACCAGGGTCAGCAGGCTCGAGGTGATGACGCCGCCGATCACCGCCTGGCCCATCGGCGCGCGCTGCTCGGCGCCTTCGCCGAGGCCGAGGGCGAGCGGCAGCATGCCGAAGATCATCGCCAGCGTAGTCATGAGGATCGGCCGCAGGCGCACCGAGCCCGCCTTGAGGATCGCCGCGCGGCGCTCGAGGCCGGCGCGGCGCGACTGGATGACGAAATCGATGAGCAGGATCGCGTTCTTCGTCACCAGGCCCATCAGCATGATGAAGCCGATGATGGAGAAGATGTTCAGCGTCGAGCGCGCGACGAGCAGCGCGAGCACCACGCCGATCAACGAGAGCGGCAGCGACATCATGATCGCGGCGGGCTGCAGGAAGCTGCCGAACTGCGAGGCCAGGATCAGGTAGATGAAGACCACCGCGAGCACCAGCGCCTGCGAGGCGAAGTGCAGCGACTCCTGCATGTCCTTGGTCGAGCCGCCCATGCTGAAGCGGTAGCCGGCCGGCAGCTTGATGCGCTCCAGGCCGCGCTTCAGGTCGGCGGAGACGTCGCCGGCCGGGCGGCCGAAGGCGTTGGCGCTCACCAGCACCTCGCGCAGCTGCTCCTTGCGGTTGATCTGCTGCGCGCCGGCGCTCTCGCGAACTTGCGCCACCTCGCGCAGCGTCACCATGCGCGGCGCGCCGTTGGCGTCGCTGCGGCTCGAGGCGAGCGGCACGCGCTCCAGGTCGGCGGCGCGAGCGCGATTGGCGCGCGAGAGCCTCACCTGCACGTCGTAGAACTGATCGTCGGGGGCGCGCCAGTTGCCGACCGCCTCGCCGGCGAGGAGCGGCCGCAGCGTGCCGGCGAGCTGGGCGACGCCGATGCCGAGGTCGGAGGCGAGCTCGCGCTTGAGCTCGAGCGCGAGCTGGGGCTTGTTCGCCTCGTCGCTCGACTCGAGGTCGACCGCGCCGGGAATCCCGCGCATCACCTCCTGCACCTGGCGCGCGAGGTCGGCGAGCACCGCACGGTCTTGGCCGAGGATCGAGACCTGCACGGGCTTGCCGCTGGTCACGGTCTTGTACGCGCCGATCTGCGTCAGCTCGATGCCGGCGATGCGGCCGAGGCGCTCGCGCATCGGCTGGGTGAGCTTGTCCTGCGAGCGGCTGCGCTCGCCGCGCGGCTTGAGCTGCACGAAGATGTTCACCCGGTTCTTGCCCTGCACCGCGCCGGTGTTGACCGTCGCATAGGTGTGCTTCACCTCGGGGAACTCGCGCAGGGCCGCCTCGGCCTGCTCCGCCTTCGCCTGCGTGAGCTCGAGCGACGAGCCGACCGGCGTCTTGAACTGCACCTGCAGCTCGGAGAGGTCGGCTTCCGGAACGAACTCCGAGCCGACGAGCGCCATCAGCGGGAAGCTGCCGAAGAAGGCGGCCGCGGCGATGGCGAGCACGCTCTTGCGATGCGCGAGGCTCCAGGCCAGCAGCCGCTCGTAGCGCTGCGAGAGCCTTTCCACCCGCTCGTGAAACCAGCCGAGCACGCGCCCGCGTTTTCCCTCGGCCTGCGGGTCGTGCCAGATCGAGGAGAGCATCGGATCGAGCGTGAACGACACGAACATCGAGATCAGCACCGCGGCCGCGACCGTGAGGCCGAACTGGTGGAAGAAGCGGCCGATGATGCCGCCCATGAAGCCCACCGGCAGGAACACCGCGACGATGGAGAACGTCGTGGCGAGCACCGCGAGGCCGATTTCCCTGGTGCCGATGAGCGCCGCTTCGCGGTGCCCGGCGCCCATGGCGACATGGCGCACGATGTTCTCGCGCACCACGATGGCGTCGTCGATGAGCAGGCCCACCGAGAGCGAGAGCGCCATGAGCGTGAGCACGTTCAGCGTGAAGCCGAGCGCGTAGACGAAGAGGAAGGTGCCGACGAGCGCGATCGGCAGCGTCAGCCCGGTGATGACCGTGCTGCGCCACGAGGCGAGGAAGAGAAAGACGATGGCGACGGTGAGGAGCGCGCCCTCGACCAGCGTCTTTTTCACGTCGGCCACCGAGTTGCGGATGCCGGTGGAGGCGTCGCGCACCATCTCGAGCTTGACGTCGGGCGGCAGCAGCGGCGCCATTTCCTGCACCGCGCGCCGTACTCCGTCCACAACGGCGATGGTGTTCTCGCCCTGCGCCTTGACGATGTCGATGGAAAGCGCGCGCCGGCCGTTGATGAGAGCGATGCTCTCCTCCTCCTGCTGGCCGTCCTCGATGCGCGCCACCTGGCCGAGCGTAACGGCGGTATTGCCGCGGCGCGCGACGATGATGCTGCGGAAGTCCTCCGGCCTCGCCATGCGCGCCTTGATCTGCACGATGCGCTCCTGGCTCGAGCCGACGATCGAACCCGCGGGGA
>DASQYN010000042.1:0-3378 GCA_035639215.1 Burkholderiales bacterium | reverse complement strand
CCGATCGGGGTCATCGGTGCGGGCCGACCCGAGCCCGGGCCGTTTCCGCCGAAGCAGCTCGCGCTGCTACAGACGTTCGCCGATCAGGCGGTGATCGCGATCGAGAACGTGCGTCTCTTCAACGAGACGAAGGAGGCGCTCGAGCGGCAGACCGCGACCGCGGAGATCCTGCGGGTCATCGCGAGCTCGCCCTCGGACGTACAGCCCGTGTTCGACACGATCGTCGAGACGGCGAAGCGATTGATCGGCGCTTTCTCGGTGACGGTGACTCTGGTCGTGGACGCGAAGCTCGAGCTCGTCGCATACACCGCGACGACGCCCCAGGGCAAGCAGGCGCTCGACCGGTATTTTCCGATTCCGGTCGAGGGAACGCCGATGGGCCGCGCCGTCCTGCGGCGCGCTCCGGTGTTCGTCGACGATTTCGAGACGGATGCCGATGTCGAGCCGGCTGGCCGGGAGCTGGCGCGGGCGCGCGGGTTTCGAAGCGTGGTGTTCGTGCCGATGGTCCGCAACGATGTCGCCATCGGATCGCTGAACGTGACGCGCCGCGAGCCCGGCCGGCTCACCGAGCACCAGCTCGAGCTGCTCAAGACCTTTGCCGACCAGGCGGTGATCGCGATCGAGAACGTGCGTCTGTTCAAGGAGCTCGAGGCGCGCAACAGGGACCTCGGCGAGTCGCTCGAGCAGCAGACGGCGACGAGCGAGGTGCTGAAGGTGATCAGCCGCACCCAGTTCGACCTGGAGCCGGTGCTGAACATCGTGCTCGATAACGCGCTCAACCTGTGCGGCGCCGACCGCGTCATCATCCTGCGCCCGAATGCCGAGGGAAACTACGTTCCGGCCGCGGGGCGCACGCGCGACGATGCGCCGAAAGGGTTTATCGACATCCTGCGCGCTCATCCGATCCGGCCGGATTCCTCGTCGGCGACCGGGCGCGCCGTCACCGAGCGAAGCGTGATCCATATCCCGGACGTGCAGCACGACCCGCGGTACGGGCTCATGGACATCGCGCGGGCCGGCACCTACCGCACGCTTCTCGCCGTGCCGATGCTGCGCGAAGGCGTGCCGATCGGCGTGCTCGCGCTCTCCCGCGCCGGCGAGCCGAAGCCGTTTACGGACAAGCAGGTGGCCCTCGTCACCATGTTCGCCGACCAGGCGGTCATCGCGATCGAGAACGTGCGCCTGTTCAACGAGATCCAGGAGAAGAGCGCGCAGCTCGAGGTGGCGAACCGCCACAAGTCGGAATTCCTCGCCAACATGTCGCACGAGCTGCGCACGCCGCTCAACGCGATCATCGGCTTCTCGGAAGTGCTGATGGAGAAGATGTTCGGCGAGGTGAACGAGAAGCAGGCGGACTACCTGAAGGACATCCACGAGTCCGGGAGGCACCTGCTATCGCTCATCAACGACATCCTCGACCTCTCGAAGATCGAGGCGGGGCGGATGGAGCTCGAGCTCTCGAGCTTCGACCTGCCGGCGGCGATCGGCAACGCGGTGACGCTGGTGCGCGAGCGTGCGCAGCGGCACGGCATCCGGCTCGCGCAGGAGATCGACGCGCGCCTGGGCGCCTTCCAGGGCGACGAGCGCAAGGTGAAGCAGATCCTGCTCAACCTGCTCTCCAACGCGGTGAAGTTCACGCCCGACGGGGGCCAGGTGGACGTCAGCGCGAAGCTCGACACCGACAAGGTGGAGATTGCCGTGCGCGACACGGGGATCGGCATCGCGCCGGAAGATCAGGCGGCGCTCTTCGAGGAGTTCCGCCAGGTCGGGCGCGACGCCGGGCGCAAGGCGGAAGGCACCGGCCTCGGGCTCGCGCTGAGCAAGAAGTTCGTCGAGCTGCACGGCGGGGCGATCCGCGTGCAGAGCGCGCCCGGCAGCGGCTCGACCTTTACGGTGTCGCTGCCGCTGCGCTGAGCTTCAATGCCGTAAGCCGATCTCTCGCGCGATCGATTCGGCTTCGAAATCCTCCACGTCCAGGCCGAGCGTCTCCTCGTCCCACTCCTCGGCCTCGAAATCGGCGGTGACCTCGGGATCGTCGTCGAAAAGCTCTTCGGGCTCCATTGCGCCTCCCACGGTGTGCTGCTTGGTGGATGCGCCGATTGTGGAGCGTGGAGTATTACGCCGGACGCGCGCCGCGGCAGTGCCGCCCTGACTAGGGACGCTTCGAAATACGACTATGGGGTCAGTGCACGACCTCGAAGAGACCCGCCGCACCCATGCCGCCGCCGATGCACATCGTCACGACCGCGTGTCTTGCCTTGCGCCGGCGCCCTTCGATCAGCGCGTGCGCGGTGAGCCGGGTGCCGGACATGCCGTAAGGATGGCCGAGCGCGATTGCGCCGCCGTCGACGTTGAGCCGCTCGTTCGGGATGCCGAGGCGGTCGCGGCAGTAGAGCACCTGCACGGCGAAGGCTTCGTTCAGCTCCCAGAGATCGATGTCGTCGATGCGCTTGCCCGCCCGTTCCAGCAGCTTGGGAACGGCAAATACGGGGCCGATGCCCATCTCGCGCGGATCGCAGCCGGCGACGGCGAAGCCGCGATAGATACCCAGGGGCTTCAACCCGCGCCTCGCGGCTTCCTTGTCGCTCATCACCACCACCGCCCCCGCGCCGTCGGAGAACTGGCTCGCGTTGCCGGCGGCGATGACGCCGCCCTCGACCGCGGGCTTGATCTGCGAGACGCCCTGGTAGGTGGTGTCCGCCCGGATGCCTTCGTCCTCCGACACCGTCACCTCGCGCATCGTCTCTTGGCCGGTGTTCTTGTCGACGATCTTCATCTTGGTGGTGATCGGGGCGATCTCGTCCTTGAAGCGGCCTTCGGCGCGCGCCTTCGCGGCGCGCGTCTGGCTCTGCACGCCGAACTCGTCCTGGCGCTCGCGCGGGATGTCGTAGCGCCGCGCCACGTACTCGGCGGTCTGCAGCATCGGCCAGTAGATCTCGCTCTTGTGCCGGTGCAGCCACTCGTCCTGGAAGTGGTGCTTGTTCATCTCGTTCTGCACGAGCGAGATCGACTCGATGCCGCCGGCGACGAAAATGTTGCCTTCGCCGGCGAGGATCCGCTGGCTCGCGAGGGCTATGGTTTGCAGCCCGGAAGAGCAGAAGCGGTTCACGGTCATCCCCGGCACGCTCTCCGGGCAGCCGGCGCGGATGGCGATCTGCCGGGCGATGTTCCAGCCGGTCGCGCCCTCCGGGTTGGCGCAGCCGATGATCACGTCCTCGACCTCGTCCGCGTCGACGCGCGCGCGCTCGAGCGCGGCGTGCACCACGTGGCCGCCCATCTTCGCGCCATGGGTCATGTTGAGCGCGCCCTTCCAGCTCTTGCAAAGCGGCGTGCGCGCCGCGGAAACGATCACTGCGTCCATGTCACGATCTCCTCAGT
>DASQYN010000041.1:0-3643 GCA_035639215.1 Burkholderiales bacterium | reverse complement strand
GATGCGGAACTTGTCCTCGGGGAAGACCTCGGCCGAGACCTGCTTGATGCCGAGGCTCGCGGCAAGCTCGCGGGCCACGGCGGCCGCGTCGCCCGTGATCATGCGCGTTTCCACCCCGAGCCCGGCGAGCGCCTGCACCAGCGCACGCGAGTCGGGGCGCGGCGCGTCGGCGAGGAGCGCGAGCCCGACGAAGCGGAGCGGCGCGTCGCCTTCCGCCGCGGCGACGCCGAGTACGCGGAAGCCTTTCGCCGCGGCCTCGCTCGCACGGGCTTCCAGGCCCTGGATGTTGGTTTGACATAACCCGGCAATGACCCGCCACGCACCCTTCAACGCCCGGTGCTGCCGTCCTTCGATCGTCAGCAGCGCTTCGCTGCGGCGCGTCTCCGCCGAGAACGGGATGAACTGGCCGATCTCGAGCGCAGCAGGCAACAGGCCGCGCTCGCGCGCGGCACGCAGGAAGGCGAGGTCGATCGCATCCTGGTCGGCTTCCTGCGAGGCGAGCGCCCCGTCGCGTACGACGTCCGCTTCGCCGAACCCGGGCTCGGGTAGGGCGGCCGCGAAAGAGAGCCGGTTCTGGGTCAGCGTCCCGGTCTTGTCGGCGCAGAGCACGTCCATGTTGGCCGCGTCCTCGGCGGCGGAAAGCCGCGTGACGAGCACGCCGCGCCGGCCGAGCTCGAGCGAGCCGAGCGCCATGCTGACGGTGAACATCACCGGCAGGGCGACCGGGATCGCGCTCATGAGCAGCACGAGCGTGAGCGGCAGCAGCTCGAGGAGCGGCGCGCCTTGCACGAGCGCGATGGCGAGCGCGGCCGCGACCTGGACGGCGACGATGGCGAACAGCCAGCGCACCACGCGCGCGATCACCTTCTCGACCTGCAGCGTCGGCCGCGCGCTCGCCACGAGCTCCGTCGTGCGCCCATAGTAGGTGCGAGCGCCGGTCGCCGTGACGAGGGCGGTCGCCTCGCCGCGCCGCACCACCGATCCCGAGAACACCGCTGCGCCGGCGGCCCGCGCGACTTCGCCCGACTCCCCGGTCAGCGCCGACTGGTCGACGCGCAGCTCGCCCTCGAGGAGTTGCAGGTCGGCGGGAACGAAATCTCCGGCGCGCACGCGGACCACGTCGTCGCGCACCAGCTCGCGCGCCGGAACCGTGCGCCAGGCTTGGTCGCGCCGCACCCGGCTCGTGACCTGCAGGCGCTTGCGAAGCGCGGCCACGGCGGCGGAGGCGCGGCTTTCCTGGAGGAAGGCGAGGACCGCGTTCAGGACGAGCAGCGCTGCGGCCACGGCGAAGTCGACGTACTTGTGCAGCAGGAGCGAAAGCGCGGCGATCGCCTCGATCATCCATGCGGAAAGTCCCCAGAACTTGAGCGCAAGCTCGCGCAGCGGATGGCGCGGCGGCTCGGCAACCTCGTTCGCGCCTTCCGCCGCGAGCCGATCGCGCGCTTGCGCGCTCGTCAGTCCCGGGGCGCCGCTATGGCCGGTCGGATTCACGCTAGAATTCTAGAATGCGTGAGTTTTCAAGGATTAAGCGCCTTCCGCCGTACGTCTTCAACATCACCAACGAGCTGAAGATGGCGGCGCGGCGGCGCGGCGAGGACATCATCGATCTGTCGATGGGCAATCCCGACGGGCCGACGCCGAAGCACATCGTCGAGAAGCTGGTCGAAGCCGCGCAGCGCCAGGACACGCACGGCTATTCCGTGTCAAAGGGAATTCCCCGGCTAAGAAAAGCCATCTGCGACTGGTACCACCGCCGCTACGCGGTCGAGCTCGACCCGGACTCGGAGGCGATCGTCACCATCGGCTCGAAGGAAGGCCTGGCGCATCTCATGCTCGCGTGCCTGGAGCGCGGCGACACGGTGCTCGTGCCGAACCCCTCGTACCCGATCCACATCTATGGCGCGATCATCGCCGGCGCCGACATCCGCTCGGTGCGCATGACGGCGGGCGTGGACTTCTTCGCCGAGCTCGAGCGGGCGATCCGCGAGCTGACGCCCAAGCCGAAGATGCTGATCCTCGGCTTCCCGTCGAATCCGACCGCGCAGTGCGTCGACCTGCCGTTCTTCGAAAAGATCATTGCGCTCGCGAAGCAGCACGACATCCTGGTCGTGCACGACCTCGCCTACGCCGACATCGTCTTCGACGGCTACCGCGCGCCCTCGATCATGGAAGTGCCCGGCGCGCGCGACATCGCCGTCGAGTTCTTCACCATGTCGAAGAGCTACAACATGGCGGGGTGGCGCATCGGCTTCATGGTGGGAAACCGGGACCTGGTGCACGCGCTCGCGCGTATCAAGAGCTACCACGACTACGGCACCTTCGCGCCAATCCAGGTCGCGTCGATCGTCGCCCTGGACGGGCCGCAGGAATGCGTTTCCCAGATCAGAAGCACCTATGAAAAGCGCCGCAACGTGATGGTCAAGGGCCTGCACGACATCGGCTGGATGGTGGAGAAGCCGAAGGCGTCGATGTACGTCTGGGCGAAGATCCCCGAGCCCTACGCGAAGCTCGGCTCGATCGAGTTCACCAAGCGCCTGCTCGACGAGGCGAAGATCGCGGTGGCGCCCGGGGTCGGCTTCGGCGACTACGGCGACGACCACGTGCGCATCGCGCTCATCGAGAACGAGCATCGCCTGCGCCAGGCGGTGCGAGGCATCCGCGACATGTTCCGCAAGGATGGGCTGCTGAAAGCGCCCGCGAAGGCCACGACGCTGGCATGAAACCGATCCGGGTCGGCCTTCTCGGCATCGGGACGGTCGGCGGCGGTACCTGGGACGTCCTCAACCGCAACGCCGACGAGATCCGCCGCCGCGCCGGGCGCGCGATCGAGATCACGCAGGTGGCGGACAAGGCGGTCGATTTTGCGAAAAGCAAAGTCGGCGGCCGGGCAAAGGTGGTGGCGGACGCCTTCGAGGTGGCGCGCTCGCCCGACGTCGACATCGTCGTCGAGCTGATCGGCGGCTATACGGTGGCGAAGGAGCTGCAGCTCGAGGCGATCGCCCACGGCAAGCATGTCGTCACCGCGAACAAGGCGCTGCTCGCCGTGCACGGCAACGAGATTTTCGCCGCCGCGCAGAGGAAGGGCGTGATGGTGGCGTTCGAGGCCGCCGTCGCCGGCGGCGTGCCGATCATCAAGGCGCTGCGAGAGGGGCTCTCGGCGAACCGCATCGAGTGGATCGCCGGCATCATCAACGGCACCTCGAATTTCATCCTCTCGGAGATGCGCGAGAAGGGGCTGTCGTTCGACGCCGCGCTGAAGGACGCGCAGGCGCGGGGGTATGCCGAGGCCGATCCCACCTTCGACATCCAGGGGATCGACGCCTCGCACAAGCTCACCATCCTTTCGGCGCTGGCCTTCGGCATCCCGATGCAGCTGAAAAAGTGCTTCGTCGAAGGAATCCACAACCTGAGCGCCGCCGACATCGGCTATGCCGAGGGGCTCGGCTACCGCATCAAGCTGCTCGGCATCACGCGCCGGACGCCGGAGGGCATCGAGCTGCGCGTGCATCCGACCCTGATTCCGGCGCGGCGACTGATCGCCAACGTCGAGGGCGTAATGAACGCGATCCTCGTGAAGGGCGATGCGGTCGGCGCAACGCTCTACTATGGGGCCGGGGCCGGCGCCGAACCGACCGCCAGCGCC
>DASQYN010000040.1:0-9485 GCA_035639215.1 Burkholderiales bacterium | reverse complement strand
GGGAGGCAACGATTGAGGACCGCCGCTGCCTTCGCGCGCCCTCCCGAAGAAGGTCCTCTGTTCTAGCGCAAGGCAGCCGCAACTGAGCCGCGGCGCTCGCCATCCCCGATGGCGCTCGCCGTGCGCCTCAGCCTCAGCCCGGGCGGCCTCAGTGCCGCCCTTTTTTTTGCCTTAAGAACTCATTCGCCGGTACGCCGCCATTTATCGCGAACGCTCATCAATTGCCCGCGCCCGCGCTGCTAGATTCGACGCACAAGCCTGCAATTCGATCCGGAGGAAGACCATGAGCATTCCTAGCCGCTTTGCCTCGCTCGCGGCCGCGGTGCTGTCCGCCAGCTGCGCGCTGCCGGCCGCCGCCGCGAAGACCGCGCCTCTTTGCCAGGACCTGCCCGCGACCTACGCCGCGTCCGACGTCGCGCTGACCTCGGCCACGCTCGTTGCCGCGACCGGCAGCGCGCCCGAGTACTGCGACGTGCGCGGCATGATCAACGGCCACATCAAGTTCGCCGTGTTCCTGCCCAGCGAGTGGAACCAGCGCTTCCAGATGGTCGGCAACGGCGGCAAAGCCGGCACGATCAGCCTCTCCGACATGGCCACGGCGGTGGCCGGCGGCTTCGCTGCCTCGTCGACCGACACGGGGCACGATGCGGCGAGCCCGACCGAGGGCGGCTCGCGCTTCGGCAACGACGCGCTCTTCGGCAAGGAGCGCGAGATCGACTTCGGCTACCGCGCGGTGCACCTGACCGCGCAGGTCTCGAAGGACCTCATCGCGACTTACTACGCGAAGCAGAAGCTGCGCTATTCGTACTGGAACGGCTGCTCCACCGGCGGCCGGCAGGGGCTGATGGAAGCGCAGCGTTTCCCGGACGATTTCGACGGCTACCTGACCGGCGCGCCGGTCTACAACTACACCGGCCAGCAGATGAGCGCGCCCGCGACGCTGCGCCCGCTCTACTCGCACATCCCGCCGGCGACGCCGGCCGACGGGCCGGTGATCTCGGCGGCGAAGCGCGACATGATCGGCGCCGCAGTCTACGCGCGCTGCGACGCGCTCGACGGCCTCGTCGACGGTCAGCTGCGCAACCCGCTCAAGTGCGACTTCGATCCGGCGCGCGACATTCCGGCCTGCTCGGCGACGAGCGGGCCGAACTGCCTGACGCCGCAGGAGCTCTCGGCGCTGCAGCAGGTGTACGCCGGCAAGGAGCCGTTCGTTCCGGCGCCGATCAAGGGCGCCGAGAACATCCCGGGCGGCTGGAGCGCGTGGATCATCCCGAACAACGCGCGGGGCACGCCGACGCTCCACACCATCATCGCCGACGCCTTCGAATGGCTGATGTTCGATCCCGACCGTCCGGGCTACAACTACCTCAGCCAGTTCGACTGGGACGTCGACCCCTACCTGATGCAAGGCGCCGAGCAGATCTTCAACGCCACCGATCCGGACCTGCGCGACGTGATGCGCAAGGGCAAGAAGATCCTGATGTATCACGGGTTCAGCGATCCAGGCGCCAACCCGGTGCGCAGCATCCGCTATCGCCAGGCGGTGATCGACTTCATGAACCAGCACCTCGGCAACGCCTATGGCCGCGATGAAACGCTCGGCGAAACGTTCACCAACCGCTTCCTCAGGCTGTACCTCGTTCCCGGCATGGGGCACTGCGGCGGCGGCGTGGGACATTCCAGCGTCGACTGGATGACGCCGCTGCAGCGCTGGGTGGAAGAAGGCGTCGCGCCGGAAGCGATCGTCGGCACGAAGCCCGGCACCACGAGCACCCGCCCGCACTGCCCGTATCCGGAGGAAGCCGTCTACCAGGGCGGCGACCCGGATCAGGCCTCGAGCTTCGCCTGCCGGAGGCTCGACTAGGCCGCGTCCTGCGGGGCGGGCGGCTCGACGCGTCCGCCCCGCTTCAGCTCCCGCGCGCTCACGAACCCGAGAGCGCCGATAGCCATCGCGAGCAGCGCGGCGATATAGCCTTGGAACGAGCCGGCGCTCCAGAAGAGCGCCACGCCGACGAGAACGAACAGCCCTCCTGCGATCATCAATGCGAGGGTGACGTGCTGACGGGTTATCGGTGGCATGCGGCGAGTGTCGGCGAGCGAAGCCCGACCGGCAATGAACGACCGCACAGAAACGGGGACCGTCCCTGTTTTGTCCTGTGTTCTCGCGCCTTACAGGATGTGGCCGGCGACGCGCGACCGGCCGCCCACGGCGTCGGAGGCGAGGATCGCGCCGGCGACCTCGCGCAGCAGCGCGAGCGCCTGCTGCGCGAGCGGCGTGGTGGGGCGCTGCGCCGAGACGATGAGCGAGATCTGGATGAGCAGCTTCGGCCGCACTACCGGCCGCGCAACCAAGTGCTCGAGCGCGCCGTACGCGCGAAGCGAGGTAGGCGGCAGCAGCGCGTAGCCGTAGCCCTCGCGCACAGCGTCGATTACCGAAGCGACGCTGTCGAGCTCGAGCGCGATGGCGGGCTTCAGGCCGAGGTGGCCGAGCTGCATCTCGACGAGCATGCGGTTCGCGTTCGGCCGGCTCGGGATCACCAACGGATAGCGCGGCAGGGCGCGCAGCGCGATCTCCTTCGCGCGCAGCCGCGCGCCGCGCGGCGCGACGAGGAACATCGGCTCCTCGAGCAGCGGCACGATCTCGAGCGCGGGCGAGGGCTGCGGATTGAAGACCAGGCCGAGGTCGGCGCGCCCGGTGCTCACCCACTCGGTGATCGAGGCCGACATGCCCTCCATCATGCCGATCGAGGCGCCGGGGAACTGGTCGCGGAAGCGCTTCAGCCACGGCACGGTGAGCAGCCGGGCGATGGTGGACGGCACGCCGATCACCAGCCGGCCGGTAGGCGCGCCGCGCAGCGCCTCGAGCTCCTCGCGCGTGCGGTTCACCTGCATGAGGATGCCGCGCGCGTGTTGCAGCAGGCGCTTTCCCGCCTCGGTGGGCGTCACGCCGCGGCCGTTGCGATGCAGGAGCGGCTGCTTCAGCTCCACCTCGAGCTGGCGCACGCGCGCGCTGAGCGCCGACTGCGCCGTCGAAAGCAGCGTCGCCGCGCGGCTGAAGCTGCCGAGCTCCGCGACGTGGACAAAGTAGTCGAGCTGCCGCAGATCCACCGCCCCTCCTCCCGCAGCCATGGTATCGCGAAACGCGCTAGCAGCTATTTCGCTATCTGCATTTCCACTTGGCACGAAATGGCGAACAATCGGGGCGCACGACGGGGAGGAGTGGAGGATGCGCAGGGACGACGGCCTCGAAGCTTTACGCTCGCGCTCGCTGCTCGCGCGCCGCCCGCGTGCGTCCCGCCCGAAACGCAGCCTTCCGCCCCCGGTCATCGCTCGCGTGCGCGCCGCGCTGCTCCTTCGCCGGCCGCACCCCCCGGAAGACGAATCCCGCCTGATCGCCGAGGCGCGCGCCTTCGCGCTGAGCGTGCCGGCGCCGGTACGCCTGCAGGTGTGCGTGTCGCTCGACGGCGCACAGGCCCATATCTACGCCTGGATGGAGCCCGTGGCGCTCGGCGCCTGCCCGGCGAGCGAGCAGGCGCCGACCCGGCTCGCGCCGCTCGCCGAATGGGACGGCGTCTCGGCCGGTGAAGACGCGCCTTACCACTACGTGGTGGCGACCGACGTCGACCCTCAGAACGAGGCCGACTTCAACCGCTGGTACGACACCGAGCACATGCCCGGCCTCGCCGCCGTGGCGGGCACGGTGCACTGTGCGCGGCTCCTCAGCGTCGGCAGCGCGCCGCGCTATCACGCCTGCTACGACCTCGCCTCGCCCGAGGTGATGGAAGGCCCGGAATGGCACTCCGCGCGCCATACGCCGTGGTCGAGCCGCGTGCGCCCGCATTTCGTCGACCCGCGGCGCATGATGTTCCGCACGCTGCTCGACGAGCGCCGCCTCGCGGTAAGCGGCGCTTACTTCTAGCGCGCTGTCGGAATTCTTTACGCCCGCCGCCCAGGCGGTGCGGCGCTTGTTGATTCTTAAGAAGAACGCCCGCTGGCGTGCTCGTTGCTTCGATGGCCCGACCACATAAATGGGGGAGGGGTCATGCGCCTGCTGCAGCTCGCGATGCGGTTTGTCGCCGCCTTGGCGGTTGTCGGCGGCTTCGCTGCGCGGCACGCCGACGCGGGCATCATTGCGAACACCGGCACCGCCAGCCCCGATCCAGCGTGGTCGGTGATGTGGCACCCGATCGCGGCGGACGGAACGAGCTTCGGCGCAATCGCGAACGCGCCGCTGATCACCAGCATACCTTCGCCGCCCTGGCAGCCGAACGTCGCCGGCAATAACTGGATCGGCGTGAACTCGAGCGGCACCATTCCCGGCGCGAACGGCAACGGCAGCCACCGCTACGAGTACGCGTTCACCACGCAGATCACGCTCGCCGCCGACCAGCTGGTCACGGGCGCCATCGGCTACGACAACTTCTTCGTCGGCGGCTTCGTCGGCGGAAGCTTCGATACGACGAACGGCATCTACACGCCCGGCACGCAATTCCTTACGCCGACTGCCTTGCTCGGCGCCGGCAACGAGAGCAAGGCGGGCTTCTGCCGCGATAGCGATGGCTTCCTGCCTTCGAGCTCTTACCCGACCTGCACGGTCGATTTCGCTTTCACCCTGGTGGCCGGGACGTACGACATCACGTTCGTGATCCAGGGCGACGGCACCACGGACGGGTTCCTGCTCAATCAGCAGGGCGTCGACCTCACGGTGCCCGAGCCGGCGACCCTCGCGCTCTTCGCGGTAGCGCTGGCAGGCGCCGGCTGGAGCCGGCGCAAATTGGCCGCCTCCTCCTCCCACTGAGCGCCGCCTCGGCACGCTAAGGCGCGCGCATTGCCGTGCGATGACGGCAAGTCGTCGCGCGCCCTAAGGAAGCGGACACGAAGCGGCAACAGCGGGCCGGTAGCTTGCCCGCGCTGTCCTTCATCCACTTTCGATCAGGGGAGTTTCGATGCTGAAGAAGAGCACCTTCGCGCTTTGCCTTTCCGCGGCGCTCGCCGCCCCGGCCCTCGCCGACGAGGGCCGTTCGCACCGGGCGATTGCGCAGCTCGACCACGTGTTCCTCATCGTCATGGAGAACCAGTCGGCGAGCGACGTGCTCGGCAGTACGCGCGCCCCGTTCATCAACCAGTACGCGCACGAGGCGAACCAGGCGACGCAGTACTTCGCCGTCGGGCATCCGAGCCTGCCGAACTACCTGCACATCGTCGGCGGCTCGAACTTCGGCGTGGCGAACGACCCGAGCCCGAAGTGGCACGACGACGCGTCGATCACCGATCCGACGGCCGTGCCGCCGCTCGAAGGCTCGGGCATCGACCTCGCCACGCCGGCGAACCTCACCGGCGCGAACGACGGCAAGGACATGGCCGCGGCGCCCTTCATCGCCATGACCATCGCCGACCAGCTGCACGCCGTGGGCAAGACCTGGAAGAGCTACCAGGAGAGCCTGCCGCCGTCAGGCGCCGACCGCGTCAACTCCGCCGACGGCATCTTCTCCGACCGCAGCAGCGACATAAACCAGGCCGACCTGGTGCGGCTCTACGCGGTGAAGCACAACCCGTTCGTCTATTTCGCCGCCGTGCAGAAGAACGACGAGCCGGGCAACAGCCTCGCCAACGTCGCGGGCTTCGAAGGCGCGCACGGCCTGTACGCCGACCTCGGCTCGGGCCGCATGCCGAACTTCTCGCTCATCGCCCCCAACCAGTGCCACGACATGCACGGCGTCGGCAACAACGGCAACCTCTGCGCCAACACGCCGACCCTGATCGAGATGGGCGACGCGACGGTGAAGCGGCTGGTCGGCGCGATCAAGGCCTCGCCGGCCTGGAAGGAAGGCAACAACGCGATCGTCGTGACCTGGGACGAGAACGACTTCAGCGACACGCCGAACGTCGTGGTGATGATCGTCGACACCAACTACGGCCCGCACGGCGTGCAAAGCGCGACGCCTTACAACCACCATTCGCTCCTGAAGACGCTCGAGACCGGCTTCGGCCTCGACTGCCTGAACCACGCCTGCGATGCCAACGTCCAGGTGATGAGCGACCTCTTCGCGCGCAGCCCGCGCTAGGGGAACCAACAACCCCCGCTTTCGCGGCGGGGGTTATCGGCGCGACGGACGGTCGACGCGCCTAATCGCTCATCTTGGTGAGCACGCGCTCGCGGCCGCAAATGCGATCGCCCGAGAACGTCTGGCCGTTCACGAAGCGAAGCACGGTTTCCACGGCCAAGCCGTCGTTCGAGAGCGTGATCACCTTCGCATCCTTGCCGACATAACCCGAGAGCGGCTGCACGTTGAGCACGTCGCCGGCCGCCCCGACGCCCGAACCCTGCACGGCGACTCCCGGCGCAACCTGGTTGAACACGGTGAGCTTGCCGTCCTCGATCATCCAGTCGAACGTGCCGCCCAGATGCTGCACGCCGACGCCGCCGGTGCCCGCGCTGTTGAATCCGCCCGGCAGGTTCACCACGGTCGCGAAGATGTCCGACGTGCCATGCCCGTCGGCCTGGAAAGCGAAGAAGCCGCGGACGAAGATGGAAGTGGTGCTGAGCGTGGTCGTCACGCTCGGCTGGAACACCGGCGTGAAATCGGCATTGAAGCCGGTGTTCGAGTTCCAGCAGGTCTGCGAGCCGGTCACCGCGTAGCGGCCGACGACGCTCGTCTCGTTGATCTGCTCGCGCAGCTGCTGCTCGGCCGCGATGCGGGCCGCGATCTCCGCCGGCAGCCCGCCGGCCTGGGCGAACACGTTGGACGCGCCGAGCGCAAGCGCGAGCGCGAGATAGGGCATGGTACGGACTTGCATGGCAACCTCCCCGAGGTTGATTGACGACCGCCGCAGTATCGGTTCGGCCAGCTTCGCCTGTGAATCCCACGATCCGGTGAGAAGCGCGGTCGAGCGGTCTCGTTTTCGAGAGCTGCTCCCTGAGCCATGGGATTTACGCGTGGCGCGCGTGCTCCTATTACTGCGCACCGGACGCCGGCTCTGAGTACGGCTCAGTCGCCGTACCGCCGGCGACCTTGCCAACTTGGGAGGCACGTCATGATGATGCGTAAGCTCGGTCTTTCTCTCGCCGCAGTCCTCGCGCTCGGCGCGCAGGGCGTCGGTGCTCAGGGTCTTCCCGCCGAAACGGCTGCGCGCCAGGCAGCGGATACGCAGCTGCAGAACAACATCAACGCGGAAGCCGCTGCTCGGGCTGCTGCCGAAGCAGCGCTGCAAAATGCGATCGCCGCGGAGGCGGCTTCGAGAAGCGCAGCCGATACTGCGCTCGGCGCGACCGATACACAGTTGCAGAGCCAGATCGACCAACTGCGCAACAGCATCGGCAGCAGCGGCGGCACCACGAGCGTCGACTGCGGCTCCGGCGGCTCGGTCAATGACGCGCTTGCCGCTGGAGCGAAGAAGATCATCGTGCGCGGAAGGTGCAACGAGTCCATAACGGTGAACCAGGACGATGTCACGCTGCAGGCCGATCCTGCCGGCGGCGAGATTCACGGCCCCGACGCCGCTGCCAACACAGTAACGGTGCACGGGCATCGCGTGACTATCGATGGGCTGACGATCAGCGGCGGCCGCAATGGCGTCAGCGGCGTGGGCTCGACGAACCTAAATATGCGCAACTGCACCGTGCAATCCACCGGCCGCACCGGCATCGCCTACATCAACAACGCGGGCGGCAGCGTCGACACGTGCCAGGTGCACTCCAACCCGCGCGACGGCATCGCGGCCCAAGGCGGACAGGTGACGGTCGTCAACTCGATGATCACCAACAACAGCCGCTTCGGCGTGATCATCCTCAACGGTGCGTCGGCGAACATCGGCATAAACGACCGCCAAGAGCCCGCCGGCAACACGATCAGCCAGAACGGCTCATACGGCATCATCGTGACCACGGGCGGCACGGCGTGGATCGCGATGAACCAGGTGACGGCCAACGGCGCCGACGCGACGATGCCCGGGCGCTCGGGAATCGGAATCTTCCAGGCAACCGCCAACCTCGTAGGCGGAAACACCATCAGCGACAACCCCGGTACCGGCATCACGATGACGGGCGCGACGGTGACGATGGGCAACGGCGACGTTGGCATCACGCCCGTCAACACGATCACCGGGAATGGCAATTCCACCTCGCCGGGTGGCGTGTTCGCATTCCTCGGCTCATCGGTCCTGATGCGCAACGCTTCAATCCAGGCGAACCACGGGCCGGGACTGACTTTGAGCACGCGCTCTCAGGCGCAGGTCAGCGGAACCACCATCCAGAGCAACCTCGACGTCCCGACGCCGAACGGATTCGTCAATGCCGGAGACGGCATCCGCCTGCTCCTCGGCTCGGCGTTGCTGCCGACAGGACCGAACAGCATCGTCTCGGACAACCAGGGCTTCGGAATCCAGTGCTTCGATGCGGAGTCGAGCGTCAACGGCCTGCCGCCTATACAGGCGCCCAACATCCCTGGCATGCCGCCCGAGTCGGTGCCTGTGCCGCCGTTCACCACGATGTCGGGTAACGGTCTCGGCAACGTGTCAGGCGGCTGCACCGGCTTCTGAGTTTCTCGAGGAGCCCCTCGGGCTCCTCGCTGCTCCCTTCTCCGGCCACGGCTTAGTCCCAAATAACTAAAACCTCGGCCACGAAGCCTTCATCGTCCTGAAGCTTGTAAGACTTGCCGTGCCCGCGAAACCCGACGCGCGGCCGTCCTTTCGTCCTCGGGCGGAAGTAACATAGGCGCGTAACGGAGGGGTAGATCCATGGGTCCCAAAGAGGCTCGGGTTCAAGGCAGGTCCGGAGCCTCGCGCTCCGTGCTCGAGCGCGGCTTCACGCTGATCGAGCTGCTCGTCGTCGTCGTCATCATCGGCCTGCTCGCGGGCTTCGTCGCGCCGCGCTATTTCTCGCAGGTCGGCAAGTCCGAGGTAGGCGTCGCCAAGGCGCAGATCGATGCGCTCGAGAAGGCGCTCGACACCTACCGCCTGGACACCGGCCACTATCCGAGCACGGAGCTCGGCCTCGCCGCGCTGGTGCAGAAGCCCGCCGCCGAGCCGAAGTGGAGCGGCCCCTACCTGCGCAAGGATGTGCCGCTCGATCCCTGGGGCAAGCCCTACGTCTACAAGGTGCCGGGCGAGAAAGGCGACTTCGATCTCCTTTCCTACGGCAAGGACGGCCAGCCGGGCGGCACCGGCGAGAACGCCGACCTCACCAACCACTGAGGCGACGGCGAGCCCGCCATGCGCTACGAGCTGAAGACGATCGCGCCGGGCGGCAACGTGGAAGCCGTGGACTTCCAGGCGGCTGACGAAGCGGCAGCGGTGCGCGGCCTGGAAGGCCGCGGCTACACCGTACTCAGCGTGCGCGCGAAGCGCTCGCTCGGCACGCCGTGGCGCCGCGCGGGCGAGCGCTTCCCGCTCGCGCTCTTCAGCCAGGAGCTGCGCGCGCTGATCGGCGCCGGGCTGCCGCTCGTCGAGGCGATCGAGACCCTCGGGCAGAAGGAGAAGCGCGAGGA
>DASQYN010000039.1:0-4307 GCA_035639215.1 Burkholderiales bacterium | reverse complement strand
CTGCTTCAACGTCTGCTCGGTGTTGTGCAGGCGCTCGAGGTCTTCGATCTGGCTGCTGGTGTCGAACAGATAGCCGACCACCGGGATCGCCACCAGGATGGCGATCAGCACCAGCGCCTTCGGCGCCCCACCCCAGGTCCCCGGGTCCTTCCAGTTGGTTCGCCGGATCTCGTCGACCAGCGTGTTCAGGTTGATCTTCAGTGCCATCGCGCTAGCCTTTCTTCTCCGGCGCCGGCACCGCCGGCTTGGCCGGCGGCTTGGGCGCCTCGAGCACCACGCGCTTCAGCGCCATGAACATGTTGAACTCGGCGATGCGCCGGTTGCCCACCGTAGCGGCCTTGACTTCCACCAGCTCCGGGTTGCCCAGCCAGGGCGAAGCCTCGATGTTGCGCATCAGCGTCGATACGCGCGCATTCGATTGCGCGTAGCCGTTCAGGCTGACCCGCATGCCCTTCTGCGAGAGCGACTTCAGGTAGACGCCTTCGGGCATGCGCTTGACGAGATCGTCGAGCAGATGCACGGTCTGCGCCCGATCGGCCTGCAGGGTCTCGATAATCTGCTTCCTCGCAAGCAGCGCCCGGATCTCATCCTTCAGCTTGTTGATCTCGGCGATCTCCTTGTCGAGCTTGGCGATCTCCGAGCTGAGGAACTGGTTGCGCCGTTCCTGGGTGTCGATCTTCTCCGCATAGTAGGTATGCATGAGGCCGACGATCAGCGCGCCCACCACCGCGGTGCCGCCGGCGACCAGGAAGAAGTGGTTGCGCGAGCGCTTGCGCCCCTCTTCGCGGTGCGGCAGCAGGTTGATGCGTGCGTTGGTCACGACGGGTCGAACCTCCTCATGGCCAGCCCACAGGCGACGATCAGCGATGGCGCGTCGACCATCAACCGGCGCAGCTGCACCCGTGGCGACGTCTGCATCTGGGCGAAGGGGTTCGCGACGCTGCTTGTCACCTGCGTCCGCGCATTGACCACCTCGTCGAGTCCCGGAATGACGGCCGAGCCGCCGGCGAGCAGGATGTGTTCCACGCTGTGGTATTGCGTGGATGTGAAGAAGAACTGCAGCGCGCGCTGGATCTCGCCCGAGAGGTTCTCCATGAACGGGCGCAGCACTTCGGCTTCGAAGTCGTCGGGCAGGCCGCCCGAGCGCTTGGCGTTCTCCGCTTCTTCGGCGCTCATCCCATAGCGCGTCACGATGTCCTGCGTGAGCTGGTTGCCGCCGAAGGCCTGCTCGCGCGTATAGATCGACTGGTCGTTGCGCAGCACGGTGACGTTCATGACGTTCGCGCCGACATCCACCACCGCGATGTTCTGGTCCTTGCCGGCGTTCGGCAGCGCCTGGACGACGAGCGAGAGGGCGGTCTGCTGCGCGAAGGACTCGACGTCCATGACGAGCGCCTTCAAGCCGGCGGAATCGGCGACGGCGACGCGATCTTCGACCTTTTCCTTTCGCGTCGCAGCGATGAGCACTTCCTGCTCTTCCGGGTTCGTCGGGGACGGCCCGAGCACCTGGAAGTCGAGGTTTACTTCCTCGAGGGCGAAGGGAATGTACTGATTCGCCTCGCCCTCGACCTGGATCTCGAGCTCCGCTTCATGCAGCGAAGCCGGCACGACGATCTTCTTCGTGATCACCGCGCCGGTGGGCACCGCCATGGCGACATGCCGAGTGCGCGTGCCGAGGCGCTTGTGGGCACGGCGCACCGCATCGGTCACCGCTTCCAGGTTATTGATGTTTCCGTCGACCACCGCATCGCGCGCCAGTGGCTCGATGGAATACCGCTCCACGCGGTAGGCGCCCCTGCCCGCGTCGACGATCTCGAGCATCTTCACCGAGGAGGAGCTGATGTCCAGCCCGAACAGCGGGGGCGCCTTAGGCGTGAACAGGTCGGACAATCGCATTAGTCGTTTTCCCCTTTGCGCTTCGCATCTTAGGTGCGATACGTAGAATTCGCGTTAAATGCTAGCAACAACCCCCCCGGGTGTCTAGTTAACTTTCCACCGCACCCGTGCGGGTATCATGCGGCGTCTGCTTCTGCGCCGCACTAAAAGGCGGTAATGGTCTAACCCCCAGATGTGGCTCCGCTTTATTGGTGTCTCGCTCGCGGTGCTGGCCGCCGCCGGGGCGGCTTGCCTTCTCATGGTCGGGCTGGTGGTCGTGCTGGCCTATCCCAACCTGCCATCGCTCGACGGCCTCACCACCTATCAGCCCAAAATCCCCCTTCGGATATACACCGCGGAAGGTGTGCTGATCGGCGAGTTCGGTGAGGAGCGCCGGGCGATCGTGTCGATCGGCGACGTTCCGGTCGAGCTCAAGCACGCGATCATCGCCGCCGAGGACGAGCGCTTCTATCAGCACCCCGGCATCGATTACCTCGGTGTCATGCGCGCCGCGTACGCCAACCTCGTCGCCGGCGGACGTCGGCAGGGGGCAAGCACGATAACCATGCAGGTGGCGCGAAACTTCTTCCTTTCCTCGGAGAAGACGCTTACCCGGAAGCTGTACGAAGCCCTGCTGGCCTTCAAGATCGAGCACAGCCTGACCAAGGACCAGATCCTCGAGCTTTACATCAACCAGATTTACCTCGGTCAGCGGGCGTACGGCTTCGCCGCCGCCTCACAGACGTACTTCGGCAAAGCGCTTCCCCAGCTCAGCCTAGGCGAGATCGCCATGCTCGCCGGCTTGCCCAAGGCGCCGTCGCAATACAACCCGTTCGTGAATCCACAGCGCGCCAAACAACGCCAGCACTATGTGTTGCGGCGCATGAACGAGCTGGGCTACATCACTCCAGCCCAGTACGACGATGCGCTCAAAGCCCCATTGCGCCCGCATCGGGAGGTAACTGAGTACTCGCTTCACGCCGAATACGCCGCGGAGATGGTGCGCCAGGCGCTGGCCGAGCACTATCCCGAAGACGTGTACACGCGCGGCTTGCGCGTCTATACGACGCTACGCAAAGCCGACCAGGAAGCCGCTTACGAGGCGTTGCGCGCTGGCGTGCTGGACTATGACCGCCGCCACGGCTACCGTGGCCCGGAGGCCTACGTCGACTTCAAAGCGGACGCCACCGAAGACGACTTCGACGATGCGCTCGCCGAGCACCCCGACAGCGACGAGCTGCTTGCTGCGATCGTGCTCTCCGCCGATCCGAAGGAGGTGCAGGCCGGCCTGCGCAACGGGGACACCGTCAAAATCTCCGGCGATGGCCTGCGCTTCGCCGCCAAGGCCCTGGATCCCAAGGCGCCGCTCCAGCGGCGGCTGCGCAGAGGCTCGGTCATCCGGGTACAGCGGGAAGGAAAAGGCTGGCAGATCACCCAGCTTCCGGAGATCGAAGCGGCCTTCATTTCCGTCGATCCGCAGGACGGCGCGATCCGCTCGCTGGTCGGCGGCTTCGACTTCGGCCGCACCAAGTTCAACCACGTAACGCAGGCCTGGCGCCAGCCTGGCTCGGCTTTCAAGCCGTTCATCTACTCGGCCGCGCTCGAGAAAGGCTTCACGCCCGCCACGGTGGTCCCCGACGAGCCGGTCGTGCTCGAAGCCGAAGAAACCGGCAGCCAGCGCTGGGAGCCCAAGAACTACGACGGCAAATTCGAGGGCCCGATGCGGCTGCGCACCGCGCTCGCCAAGTCGAAAAACATGGTGTCGATCCGCGTGCTGGACGCCATCGGCCCGAAGTACGCCCAGGAGTACATCACCCGATTCGGCTTCGAGGCGGACCGGCATCCTCCCTACCTCACGATGGCGCTCGGCGCCGGTTCGGTCACCGCCTGGCAGATGGCGCGCGCCTATTCCGTGTTCGCGAACGGCGGCTATCTCATCCAGCCCTACTTCATTCACAAGATCGTCGACGATCGCGGCAATGTGCTGGCGCTCGCGCAGCCGCGGCGCGCCGGCGACGAAGCGCTGCGCGTCATCGACGCGCGCAACGCGTTCATCATCGACAACATGATGCAGGACGTCACGCGTGTCGGCACCGCCGCACGGGCGGCGCGCCTGGGGCGCCCGGACCTCGCCGGCAAGACGGGCACCACCAACGAGTTCGTCGACGCGTGGTTTGCCGGATATCAGCCCTCGCTGGTCGGCATCGCCTGGGTCGGCTACGACCAGCCGCGCACGCTCGGCAAGAACCAGACGGGCGGGGTCGTCGCATTGCCGATCTGGCTCGGCTACATGGAGCACGTGCTGAAGGACGTTCCCGAGATGCCGCGCGAAATGCCGCCCGGCATCGTCGTGCTGCCGACCGGCCCGTATCCGACGCTGCCGGGCGAAACGAAGCTGGTGCCGGAGTTTTTCTACCAGGAAGCGGTCCCGC
>DASQYN010000038.1:0-5005 GCA_035639215.1 Burkholderiales bacterium | reverse complement strand
CGATCTATGATCGGCAGCGCCTCCTCGTCGCGGCCCTGGTCCGAGAGCGTCTGGGCGAGGTTGTTCAGCACGATGACCGACTCGGGCGCCTGCCGCGCCGCTTCGCGCAGCACGCCCTCCGCCTCCTTGAGGTTCCCCATCGAGTGCAGCGTATTGGCGAGGCCGATCGAGGCGGCGGTATTGCCCGGCCAGCGCTCGAGGAATTTCGCGTAGGCGATGCGCGCCCGCGCCGGCGGGCCGACGCGCTCGAAGGCGGCGATTGCGGCGAGCCAGCGCTCCTCCTCGGCGGTGGCCGGCATGCGCTCGGGCGGCACCGCCACCATCGCCCAGTAGCCGCTCCGCATCCACGCGAGCTCGTTGAACGGGAAGCGCATCTCCTTGCGCCGGTCTTCGCCGGAGCGAAGGATCAGCATGCCGTCGTCGTAGTCCCAGCCGACGGCGACGGCGTAGTGCCAGGCGTTGAAGATGCCGAGGTTCTGCAGAATGATCACCGGGTTGCCGCCCGCCACCTCCCGCATCAGCGCGTCCAGGCTGGGCGCGATCTGATAGGAGATGAGCCCGTGGCGGCGCGCCGCGGCGAGCATCTCCACCTGCAGGCTGCCTTTGCGCTCGGGGAGGTACACCTCGGGGACGAGCACATCGGGCGTGATGTTGACGCCGTAGCTCGCGAGGACGGTGGCGAGCGCCGCCGGCCCGCATTGGTACTCGTCCTGCGGAAAGAAGGGCACCTCGGCGAGCTCCATGTGCTTCGGCAGCCCCTCGGGCATGCCCTCGTCGTGGAGCTTGGCGCTCTGCGGCACGATGCTCGCGCAGCCGCCCACGAGCGCGACGGCACAGGCAAAAAAAACGCCCGCCAGGAAGCGGGCGTTCCTTGCGACGAAAGCGCTCAACGGCGCCAGAACCACCAGATCGCCGCGGCGATGACGATGATCAGCAGGATCGCCGCGCCGTCGGACATCGCGCCGGCGGGCATGCTGTTGATGCGGCCGGCGAGCGAGCTCGCTTCCTCGTCGGTCATCGCGGCGACGCGGTCTTTCGCCGTCGCCGGGTCGATGCCCATCGCCTGCAGCTGGTTCTGCACGTCGCCGCGCGTGAGGTAATTCAGCACCGTCGCGCGATCGGCCTGCGCAGCCGAAGTGACGACCTTGTCGGTGCCGATCATGCCGGCGCTCGCGATCTGGTAGGGCGTCCAGATCATGAGCGCGATCAGCAGGCGGCAGAGGGTTTTGGCCCAAGCGGTATCCATGCAAAGACTCCTAATGATAAAGGGGGAACGATTGATGAAGGGAAAAGGGAATCACGGTGACACGGCGCCTTCGCCGCACAGGGGCACTACGGCGTCGATCGCTGCGCATGAGACTAGTGTGCCCGCCGCAGGGAAGTCAATGCGAAGGCCGGGCGATGTGCTGTGACAGAATCACTACGCATGGTAGTGAATCGGCGACTCGAAGCGGCCTTGCTGTCTTCGCTGCAAGGTGAAGTGCGCTTCGATGCGGGCTCGCGCGCCGTGTATGCGGCCGATGCGTCGAACTACCGTCAGGTGCCGCTCGGCGTCGTCGTGCCGAAGCGAGTCGACGACATCGTGGCCGCGGTGGCTGCCTGCCGCGCGCAGGACGTTCCGGTCCTCGCGCGCGGCGGCGGCACCTCGCAAAGCGGCCAGGGCGTGAACGAAGCGCTCGTCATCGACTGCTCCAAGTATCTGAACAGGATTCTTTCGCTGGAACCCGAGAAGGGTCTGGCGCGCGCGGAGCCGGGTGTCGTGTGCGATGCGCTGCGCGAGGCGGCCGAGCGCCATGGCCTCACCTTCGCGCCCGATCCGGCGACCCATTCGCGCTGCACGCTGGGCGGCATGATCGCGAACAACTCCTGCGGCCCGCACTCGGTGATGGCCGGCAAGACCGTGGAGAACATCGAGCGCCTCGAGGTGCTCACCTACGACGGGGCTCGCTTCCGGGTCGGACCGACTTTACCCGCGGAGCTCGATCGCACCGTCCGTGAAGGCGGGCGCAAGGGCGAGATCTATGCCCAGTTGAAAAGCCTGATCGATCGTTATGGCGATTTGGTACGCCGGCGCTTTCCGAAGATCAAGCGGCGCGTCTCGGGCTACAACCTCGACCAGCTGCTGCCCGAGAACGGGTTCAACGTGGCGCGGGCGCTGGTCGGCTCCGAAGGTACCTGCGCGCTCACGCTCGAGGCCGAGGCGCGCCTCGTAAGCAGCCCGCGCGAGCGGGTCCTGGTGGTGCAGGGCTACCCGGACATCTTCGCCGCTGGCGACGCGGTGCCCGAGCTTCTCGCGGCCGGACCGATCGCGTGCGAGGGGCTGGACGAATTCATCATCGGCGGCCTGCGCGAGCGCGGGCTTCGCCTCGACGACATCGTGCTCCTGCCGCCGGGCAATGCCTGGGTGATGCTCGAATTCGGCGCGGACACGATGGAAGAAGCGCTGGCCCGCGCCTCGAAGCTCCGCGGCACTGTCTACTCCGAGAAGAACCTGCTTAGTCGACTGTGGTCGATCCGCGAGACCGGCGCTTCGGCGACCGCGCTCTCGCTCGGCGGCGCGCGCCCCGACCCGATCGTCGGCTGGGAAGACGCGGCCGTCGATCCGCTGCGGCTCGGCGACTACCTGCGCGAATTCCGCAGCCTCGTTTCGCGCTTCGGCTACCGGACGTCGATCTACGGTCACTTCGGTGATGGCTGCGTGCACGCGCGCATCGATTTCGAGCTGCGCACGCGAGAGGGCGTCGCCCACTGGAGGCGCTTCCTCGCCGAGGCGGCCGAGCTCGTCGTCAAGTACGGCGGCTCGCTCTCTGGAGAGCACGGCGACGGCCAGGCGAAGGCGGAGTTCCTGCCGGTCATGTTCGGCGAGGAGCTGATGCAGGCCTTCCGCGAGTTCAAGCGTATCTGGGACCCTCGCAACCGCCTGAACCCGGGAAAGCTGATCGACCCGTATCGCGCCGACCAGCACCTGCGGATGGGGCCGTCCTATCGGCCTTTGTCTCTCCGGACCCACCTTTCCTTTCGCTCAGACGTGGGCGATGGTTTTACGCGCGCCGCCGAGCACTGCATCGGCATGGGGAAATGCCGCTCGATGCACGGCGGCACCATGTGCCCGAGCTATCGCGGCACGCGCGAAGAGCGCTACTCGACCCGCGGCCGGGCCCGGCTGCTCCAGGAGATGCTGCGCGGCGAGGTCATCACCGAGGGCTGGGCGAGCGAGGACGTCAAGGACGCGCTCGAATGGTGCCTCGCCTGCAAGGGCTGCCGCAGCGACTGCCCTACACACACCGACATGGCGGCCTACAAGGCCGAGTTCCTGTCGCATTACTACGAGCGCCGCCGGCGCCCGCGGCAGGCGCTGGCGATGGGCCGCATCGGGGAGTGGGCGCCTTACGCCGCTTTGCTGCCCGGAATCGCCAACGTGGTATCCAAGCTCGGTAAGACGGTCGCCGGAATAGCGAAAGAAAGGCAGTTACCGAAGTTCGCGCCGCGCACCTTCCGCTCGCAGTTCACGCCGCGCGGCAAGGGACGGCGCGTGGTGCTCTTCGACGATACTTTCAACAACCATTTCCGGCCGCAGACCGCCGCGGCGGCCCAGCGCGTGCTCGAGTCGGCCGGCTGCGCGGTGGAGCTGCCCGCGGAGCGCCTCTGCTGCGGCCGGCCCTATTACGACTTCGGCATGCTGGATCGCGCGAGGCGCACGCTGGAGCATGCGCTGCGGGTGCTGCCGCGCGACGTGCCGGTGGTGGTGCTCGAGCCGGGCTGCCTTTCGGTTTTCCGCGACGAGCTGCCGCGCGTTATTCCCGACGCGCGCCTGCCGGCCATGGGATTTGCGGAATTCCTCGCCGATATCGGCTATGCGCCGCCGCGGGTGGAAAAGCAGGTCCTGCTCCACGGCCATTGCCACCAGAAGGCGCTTTTCGGCCTCAAGCCGGAGACGAGCCTGTTGAAGGCGGCGCAATGCGAGATCCTCGCCCCGGACACCGGTTGCTGCGGGATGGCGGGTTCCTTCGGCTACCGCCCGGAGTTCTACGAGACTTCCAAGATCATCGCCGGTCTGGCGCTTCTTCCGGCGTTGCAGGTTTCGCCCGAAGCGACGGTCGTCGCGGACGGCTTTTCCTGCCGCGAGCAGATCGAAGGCCTTTCCGGGCGGCGCACGCTGCACCTCGCCGAGCTGCTGGCGCACTGAGCTAAATGGTGACAGTCACCATTTTTGACTAGCCGGCAAAGGCGTCCACGAGCAGCTCGTACGAGCGCCGGCGTGTCTCGTAGCTTCCCGTGATCGTGAGCACCATCATCTCGTCGGCGCCGTAGCGCGCGGCCATCGCCTCGATCTCGCGCCGGCAGGTCTGCGGCGAGCCGAGCACGGCACGGGCGCGCTGCGCGAGGATGTAAGCGCGCTCTTCCTCGCTGTAGCGGTGCTGCGCCGCCTCTTCGTCGGTGGGGATCGGCGAGTCGATGTTGAGCGCCATGTGCAGCCGCCGCAGGTCGATCGGCGCGGCGAGCCGCTCGGCCTCGGCATCGGTCTCGGCGCAGATCGCGAACGTGCAGACGACGACGCGCGGCTTCGCTTCGCGTCCCGGCTTGAAGCGGGACCGGTAGAACTGCGCGACCGCCTCGCCGCCGCGCGGGTTGATGAAGTGCGCGAACGAGAAGGGCAGCCCTAGCTCCGCCGCGAGCACGCCGCTGTAATCGGAGGAGCTGAGGAGCCAGACTTCCGGGCGCGTCGCCACTTCCGGCTGCACGCGCACGGCCTGGAAGGGATGACCCTCGGGCAGCGTGCCGTCGAGGTGCGCACAGAGCTGCTGCACCTGCTCGGGAAAGCGCGAGGCGTCGGGGAAGCCGGCGCCGGAAACCGCGTGCGCCGTTCGCGCATCGCCGCCGGGCGCGCGGCCGACGCCGAGGTCGATGCGTCCGGGATACAAGGCTTCGAGCATGCGGAAGCTCTCGGCGGTGCGAAAGGCGCTGTAGTAGGGGAGCAGCACGCCGCCGGTGCCGATCCTAAGCC
>DASQYN010000037.1:0-2561 GCA_035639215.1 Burkholderiales bacterium | reverse complement strand
GAAATGGCGGCCAACCTCGAGCCGCTGTGGATCGCGGGAAAGGAAAGGCTCTCGGAGCGGCTACGGGCCCTCATGGAGCGCGGAAGAGAGACGCGTGCGATCGACTACCAGCGCGTGCTGCGCAGCTTGCCGCGGATGATCGAGAGCTTCGACGAGCTATTCATGGAGCGCTACGACGCCATCATTACGCTGCCCGCCCTGGGCACTGCGCCGAAGGGCCTTGGCGCCACGGGCGACCCTGCGTTCTGTGTCCTCTGGACGCTGCTCGGCGTGCCGTCGGTCTCACTGCCGCTGATGCGCGGCGCGAACGGCTTGCCGCTCGGCGTGCAGCTCGTCGGCCGCCGCCATTTCGATGCGCGCCTGCTGCGTACCGCCCGCTGGCTGGTGGAGAAGGTCTCGAGCTAACGACACTCGGCGAACGCGACCACCCAGTGGGTGATGCGCTCGTCCGAGGCCCGCACCGCACCGACGCTCACCTGCGCACGCCGCGCGCTGCCGTCGCGCGCAAACACGTTGATCTCCCAGTGCGCGCGGCTGCCGGCGAGGAGCCGGTGCGCGAGCGGCTCGTCGCCGCGCAGCACAAGCTGGGCGAGCGAGCGGCCGAGCGCATCGCGCTCGCCGTAGCCGAAAAACTCTTCGAACGCCGGGTTGACGTAGCCCACCGGCCGCGCCGGATCGGCGGCATCGAGGATCGCGACCGGGAAGCCGCAGGCGCCGAGTGCGGCGCGGTAGAGCGCGCTCTCGGCGAGCAGGCGCGCGAGCGCCGGGGTCTGGCCGCCGATTTCGGCTCGCTTCAGGGCGCGCATGGAGAGGCTTTTGCCACGATCGCCGGTGCCGGACAAGTGTCCGCGCGCGGCGACACCCAACCTCGCTCAGCGGCGCGCCGAGAGCGAGTAGCAGCCGCGGCGCAGGCGGTCGAGCGCCCCTGTGTCGATCGCCTCGCGCAGGAACCCCATGTTGCGGTCGATCTCGGCCTGGTAGGGGTTTGCGCCGTCGAAATGCGATTCGGCGTAGCGGTCGGCGCGGCCGAGCTTGCGGTCGATGCGCGTGCGGGCGACCCGCTCGTAGAACGCCGGCGTCTTCAGGACCAGGTCCTCCGGGGAGCTGTAGCGCACGATCTCGCGCCCATCGGGCAGGCGCTCGCGAGCGATCTTTGCCCAGACGAACTCCTCGTAGAGGAAGCGGCGCACCTTTTCCAGGTACATGCGGTCCGACATCTGGCCGATCAGGTCCGCCGTGCCGACCATCCAGCCGATCATGCGGTCGCGCGGATCGTCGACCCGGATGTCGGCGACGTCCATCTCGTAGCCGGTGAAGTGGACCAGCCGCGAGGCGAGCGGCGCCTCGCGGGCGAAGCCGATCTTCGGCAGATACGCGGCGATGAAGTCGGCGCTGCGGCTCACGTGCACCTTGGTGAAAACCGCGCCGTTCTCGATGTGCGCCTCGGAGCTGCGCTTGAGATAGCCCGAGTCGTGCAACAGCGCGATCAGCACGCCGAGCATGGCGCGCCGCGCGCCGAGGCGCTCGGTCGGGCTGCAGGTGCGGTCGTGCCCATCGACCAGGCGCGCCATGGCGAGCGTCATGTCGAGCGTGTGGCGGATGTCGTGGTAGAGCGTGTCGCAGGCGAGATAGCCGGGGTGGCGGCCTTCGAAAAGCGCCTGGAAATCGGCGAAACCGCGCTCCAGCGGCGCGAGATTCGCGCCGCCGTAGCGCGCCGTGAAAAGCTCGAGCACCGCCTCGCGCACGCGCTCGGGCGCCTCGACATTGACGCGGTTCGTGACGTCGTTCTGGTTGCGCCGGTCCTGCATGCTCTCCCCGCAGACGATTATTTCGCCCGCCCCGGCCCGAAGCAAGGACGGGGACCGAGCGAGCTTGCCGCGAAAGGTAATGGGAGACGGCCGGTAAGCCGGGTTCTGTGCGCCGCCGGCAAGCCGGCGGCCGACAGCCATTCCTCTGGGCCCCAGGTCGCCCTGGAGCTCACGGGATGCCGGGGACGTATCCCCGGGCACCCCCTTAGCCACCTACCCGCAGGCTTGGCCGAGCCGGCCTTCCGCACACAACGAAGTGCGCTGCGCCTGCCTATTTGGTGTTGCTCCGGATGGAGGTTGCCGCGTTTCACCCCTGCCGCTGTTACACGGCAGGACTCGTCTCTGTGGCCCTATTCGTCGCGTCGCCGCGCCAGGGCGTTACCCTGCATCCCGCTCTGCGGAGCCCGGACTTTCCTCCATCCCCGCCTGCGCGGGGACAGCGGCTGCCTGGCCGACTCCCGCTTGCAATTTTACGCCGCGAGGCGGACGCTAACCATCCTGAAGGAGGTGGCCATGCGCAGACGGCTGTATTTTCTCCTCCCCGACGTCCTGAGCGCGAAGCACACCGCCGACGACCTGCTGCTTGCCCGTGTCGAAGATCGCCGCATGCACTTCCTCGCGAAGCGCGGCACCGATCTCGGCGAACTCCACGAGGCGGGCTACGCGATCAAGACCGACCTCGCACGTGGCGCGGGCCTCGGCCTCGTCCTTGGCGCTATCGGCGGCGCCTTGCTCGGCTCACTGCTCGTCGGC
>DASQYN010000036.1:0-3822 GCA_035639215.1 Burkholderiales bacterium | reverse complement strand
TCCCGTCGTGAACGACGGCGATGCGCGGCTGGTACACGGGCGAGAACTCGCGGTGCTGCCAGCGCGTCGGCGCGATGCCGAAGTCGCTCGCGTCAAGCGACATCAGGAGCGGCGCGTTCATCAGGCGAAGCCGCAGCACCTTCTCCGGCGTCGCGGGAAACTCCGGATCGAAGCCGAGGTCGGCGCCTTTCGCGCGGTAGAAGAACTCGCAATAGAGGAGGATGCGGGCTTCCGGGAACACGTCTTTGAGGAAGAGCGCTTCTCCCCAGCCGATGTGAGCGAAGATCACATCCGGGACGAAGCCGGCGCTTCTCAGGCGCGCCGCACCCGAGGCGACGCGCTTGCCGCGCGCAATCGCGCGCTGGAGGGAGTCGCCCTTCACCGGCGACATGTCGTAGGCGAGCAGCTTCACGCCGGCAATCTGCGGCTTCGCCCGCAGCAGGTTGCCCTTCTCCCCTACGCCGACGACCTCGTAGCCACGCTTCGCCGCGTGGTGGACAGCGAGGTGCTTGTACTGGCCCGGAAAGTTCTGGTGGATGAAAAGCAGCCGCATCACACGGGCTCACGCATCGCGCGGCGCAGGGACTGCGTTACGGGCGCCAGGAGATAGTCGAAGACGGTGCGGCGGTCGGTGCGGATGTAGACCTCGGCCGGCATGCCGGCCTGCATGGTCAGGTCGTGCAGCGAGGCGCGGTCGACCTCGACGTGCACGACGTAGAAGGCGGCGTGATTCTCGGCGTCGCTCAGGCGGTCGGCCGAGACGTAGCTCACCGTGCCGTTCACGAGTGGCGTGATGCGCTGCTTGTAGGCGGTGAGCCGGATCTCGGCCGGCGAGCCCTTCTGCACGTGGTTGATGTCTTCGGGGCGGATGTGCGCCTCGACGATCAGGTTCTGCACCTGAGGCACGATCTCCATGAGCACGTCGCGCGGCCCGATCACCGAGCCCGCCGTGAAGACGCGCAGGTTGACGATCACGCCGGCGATCGGCGCGGTGATGCGCTGGCGCTCCGCAGCATCCTTCGACGGGCGGATCCGCTCCTCGAGGTCGAAGAGACGCGCGGTGGTGTCCTTCAGCTCGTCCGCGGCGTTCTGCGCGTACTGGTTGCGCAGCGAGAGGATGCGCAGCTCGAGCTCCGTGGCGCGCTGGCGGGCCTGGGAAGCCTGCGCCTGGTGCTGGCCGTAGCTGGCTTCGTACTCCGCTACGGCGCGCTGGAGCGTCAGGATCCGCGTCTTCTGCACGTAGCCCTGCTCGAGGAGGCGCTGGTTGGCGGCGAGCTCGTCCTTCTGCAGCTTGAGCGCCCGCTCCTCGGCGGCGAGCTGCACGGCAAGCGCCTTCTCCTCGGCGCCGGTCTCGCCGATCTGCCGATGCAGCACCGCGACCTGCGTGTCGAGCGCCTCGCGGCGTGTGCGGAACAGCTCGCTCTCCTTCGCCAGCAGCTCGCGAATCTTCGGATCGCGCTCGCGCTTTACGAGGTCGCGCGGGAAGGCGACCTTTGCCGCATAGACGCGCTCGGCTTCGAGGCGCGCCGCCTTGGCCCTTATGGCGTCGCGCTGGGTGCGCAGCAGGTCGAGCTGCGCATCGACGCTGACGTCGTCCAGGCGGATCAGCTCCTGGCCGGCTTCCACGTGGTCGCCGTCGCGCACGAAGATGTCGCGCACGATGCCGCCTTCCTGGTGCTGCACCACCTTGCGGTTAAGATCCACCTTCACCACCGCGGGCGCCACCACCGCGCCGGTGAGCGGCGCAAGCGCGCCCCAGGCGCCGAGCCCGGTCGCGCCGGCGATGATGATCAGGCCGCCGGAGAGCACGAGCCGCTTCAGCTCACTCATGCGCCCTCCCCGTCTGAGAGTTCGGGCTCCGTCCCCGAATTTCGCTCACGCCGCCCGCCTCACCATCCGCGGCATGATTTCCGAGCGCGGGCCGAAAGCCTCCACCGCACCGTCGCGCAGCACGAGCAGCTTGTCGACACCGGAGAGCAGCGAAGGCCGATGCGCGACGATGACGACGGTCACGCCTTGCGCCTTCAGCTCGGCCAGCGCGCGAAGGAGGGCCTGCTCGCCTTCCGCGTCCAGGTTTGCATTCGGTTCGTCGAGGACGACGAGGCGCGGATTGCCATAAAGCGCGCGCGCGAGACCGACGCGCTGGCGCTGGCCCGGCGAGAGGCCGCCGGGAATCTCGGTGTCGTAGCCCTTCGGCAGCCTGAGCACCAGCTCGTGCACGTGCGCGCGCTGCGCGGCGCGGATGACTTCGCCGTCGCCCTCCTTCCCCAGCCGCGCGATGTTCTGCGCCACGGTGCCCGGGAAAAGCTCGACGTCCTGCGGCAGGTAACCGATGTGCCGGCCGAGATCGGCCCGCGGCCACGACGCCACATCCGCGCCATCGAGCCGCATGTGTCCCGAGGCCGGCCGCCACACGCCGACGATCAGGCGGGCGAGCGTCGACTTGCCCGAGGCGCTCGGGCCGATGATGCCGAGCGAATCTCCCGGCGCGAGCTCGAAAGAGACGCCGCGCAGAATCGGCCGCTCCACGCCGCGAAAGCCGAAGACGACGTTCTCCGCCTTCACGTTGCCGACGGGCGGCGGCAGAGCGGTCTGGCTTGCGCTAGTCGAATCTTCGCCAAGCAGCTCCGCAAGTCGGCGCCATGCCGCGCGCGCCTCCACCAGGTTGCGCCAGCCGGCGACCAGTTGCTCGACCGGCGCGAGCGCGCGGCTCAGGAGGATGGTCGCCGCCATCATCACCCCCGTGCTCACCTGCTGATCGATGACGATGTAGGCGCCGAGGCCGAGCATGCCGGTCTGGATCAGCTGCCGCGTCAGCTTGGTCAGCCCGGACATGCGCGAGCCACGGCGTGCCGCCTGCACTTGGCGGCTCGAGGCCGCGTCGTTCAGGATCGTCCAGCGCTTCGTCACGTCGGCGAGCATGCCGAGCGCGCTCACCACCTCGGAATTGCGCGCGCTCGTGTCGATGAACGAGGCGGCCCGCCTCGCCTCCGCCTGCGCGTGCTCGAGCGCTTTGCGCGTCAGGCGCTCGTTGGCGAAAGCGAGCATCAGCATGACGAGCGCGCCGCCGAGCGCGAACGCGCCCATCAGCGGATGGAAGAGGAAGATGATGAGCAGGAAGGCCGGCAACCAGGGGAGATCGAAGAGCGCGAGGATCCCGGCGCCCCCGAAAAACGCACGCAGGCAATGCACGTCGCGCAATGCGTGCGCATGCTCGGCGATTCCCTTGCGCGCGGCCTCGCCGAGCAGGCGATCGAGCACCCGGGGGCCGATGCTGCGATCGAGCGCTGCGCCGCCCGCCGCGAGCAGCTGCGAGCGGATCATGTCCAGCCCGGCCATCGTCGCGAGCGCGGCCGCGGCGCCGATCGTGAGGAAAACCAGCGTCTCGTTGCTGTGGCTCGTCAGCACGCGGTCGAAGACCTGCAGCATGTAGAGCGGCGGCGCGAGCAGCAGCAGATTGATCGTGAGACTGAACAGCCCCGCGAAGACGAGATACGGCCTAAGCGTCCCCTTTACCTCTCGCACGCGGCGACTGTTGCAGAACGCATGTGCCGTTGCCATGTCGCGTCAGCTTCCAGACAGCGCATGTCACCCCGGCGCGACACGACGCAATGGGCTATCGACGCTCGTCAGCTTGGCGTCAAAGATTGCAGTCCAGTCAGTCAACTCGTGGGGAGTTGCCGTGGCCGTCTATGCGTTCAGTACCCTGTCCGACGGACAGGCGATCGCGTTCGATCCGAATTCCGACGTCCTCAATTTCGACCAGACATCCATCTCCGCCGCCGATCTCGCCGTGGCGGTCGAGGGTACGAACCTGCGAAT
>DASQYN010000035.1:0-2341 GCA_035639215.1 Burkholderiales bacterium | reverse complement strand
CGCCGAGCACCCACTCGATCGCGTAGTCGAATCCTTGCTTTTTCAGGATCTGCTCGACCCGGCCGCGCAGCGCGGCGTCGCTGCTTTCCGTGGAGAAGCGGAAGTTGAAGTCCATGACGGCAGTGCCGGGGACGACGTTCGCGGCTCCGGTCCCGGCATGGATGTTCGAGACCTGGAAGGAGGTGGGCGGGAAGCTGTCGTTGCCCTTGTCCCACTCGGTGCGCACGAGCTCGGCGAGCGCCGGTGCGAGCAGGTGGATGGGATTCTTCACGAGCTGCGGGTACGCCACGTGGCCCTGCACGCCGCGCACGGTGAGCCTGCCGGAGAGCGAGCCGCGACGGCCGTTCTTCAGCGTGTCGCCGAGCCAGTCGACCGAGCTCGGCTCGCCGACGATGCAATAGTCGATCAGCTCGTTGCGGGCTTTCAGCTTTTCGACCACTTTCACCGTTCCATCGACGGCGGGTCCTTCCTCGTCGGAGGTGAGGAGCAGCGCGATCGATCCGCCGTGATGCGGCTTTTCGCGGACAAACGCTTCGACCGCGACGACGAAGGCCGCGATCGAGGATTTCATGTCGGCGGCGCCGCGGCCGTAGAGCTTGCCGTCGCGCACGGTCGGCGCGAACGGATCGGAGTGCCATTCCGAGAGCGGCCCGGTTGGTACCACGTCGGTGTGGCCGGCGAAGCAGACGAGCGGCCGCGCCGCGCCGCGGCGCGCCCACAGGTTCGCCACCTCGCCGAAGCGCATCGGCTCGCAGCGAAAGCCGGCGCGATCCAGGCGGCGCGCCAGGAGCTCCTGGCAACCATCGTCCTGCGGCGTAATGGACCTGCGGGCAATCAGCTCCCGAGCGAGCTCGAGAGCGGACAACGGCTCAGGCATTCATGTCGATCTTGAAGTCGTTGAACGACGCGTTGCCGGCCGACGAGGCGCTCGGCGCGCTCTTCTCCTGCGGCGGCTCGTCCGGCTTCGGCGGCAACGCCTGGCCGCTGATCTCGCCGGCCGTCGCCTGGTTGATGAGCCAGAGCATGTTGGTGGCCGAGTCGGCGTTCGCCATCGCCTCGTCCTGCGTGATCTTGCCCTCCATGAAGAGCTTGAAGAGCGCCTGCTCGAACGTCTGCGACCCCGGCGACAGGCTCTTCTCCAGCGCGTCCTTGATCTCGGTGATCTCGCCCTTCTCGATCAGCTCCGAGATGTTGCGGGTGTTGAGCAGCACTTCGCAGGCCGCCACGCGGGCGCCGGTCTTCGTGCGCACCAGCCGCTGCGAGATCACCGCCTGCAGCGCCGCCGCGAGGTCGAGCAGCAGCGCCGGGCGGTTCTCCAGCGGGTAGAAGTTGATGATGCGGTTCATCGCGTGATAGCTGTTGTTCGCGTGCAGCGTGGCGAGGCACAGGTGGCCGGACTGCGCGTAGGCGAGCGCCATTGACATGGTCGGCTTGTCGCGGATCTCGCCGATCAGGATGCAGTCGGGCGCCTGGCGCAGCGCGTTCTTGAGCGCGATGTCGAAGGCCTTGGTGTCGGTGCCGACCTCGCGCTGGTTCACGATCGACTTCTTGCTCTGGAAGATGAACTCGATCGGGTCCTCGAGGGTGAGGATGTGGCCCGACTTGCGCTCGTTGCGGAAGTCGAGCATGGCGGCGAGCGAGGTGGACTTGCCCGAGCCGGTGGCGCCGACCATGAGGAGCAGGCCGCGCTTCTGCATGATCACTTCCTTGGTCACTTCCGGCAGGCCGAGCGTGTCGAGAGGCGGGATCGAAGCCGGGATGTAGCGCACCACGACCGAGGGCGCGCCCTTCTGGCGGAAGGCACTTATTCGGAAGGTGCCGACGCCGGGCAGCGTGAAGGCGCTGTTCAGCTCCATCTCGTCGTCGTACTCGCGGATCTGCCGCTCGTTGAGCACCTCGTGGAGCAGCTGCTGGACCGTCTCGGCGGTCATCACCGTCTGGTTGACCGGCATCGCCACGCCGTTGATCTTGATGTTGATCGGCGCGCCGACCGACAGAAAGATGTCGGAGGCCTTCTTGTCGGCCATGATCTGGAACAGGCGCTTCATTGCGGACATGGGCTCTCCCTTCCCGCCGGTTTTCCGCTAGTTTAATCGCCTCGCAGAAGCTCGTTCAGGCTGGTTTTCGCGCGCGTCCTCGCGTCGACCTTTTTCACGATCACCACGCAGTAGAGGGCATATTTGCCGTCCGCCGCGGGCAGCGTGCCGGGCACGACCACCGAGCCGGCCGGAATCCGGCCATATGTCACGCGGCCGCTCTCGCGGTCGTAGATCTTGGTGCTCTGACCGACGAACACGCCCATGGAGAGCACGCTGTTCTCCTCGACGATCACGCCCTCGAC
>DASQYN010000034.1:0-3517 GCA_035639215.1 Burkholderiales bacterium | reverse complement strand
GCCCAATGTGCTGCGCGCTGCGTGCGAGATCCGCAACCGCCGGCTGGCCACCGATCGCGCCCGGCTCATGCGGCTGGCGCGCGAGCTGCGGTCCCTGGCGCCGGCCGAGCAGGGACTTGGCTACGCGGCCCTCGGGCTTCTCTGCTGCGCCTTCGGCGACCTCAAGGGCGCGCTCGATTGCTACCGCGGCGCGTCGGCGACGCTGGGCGGGCAAAGCCAGCTCGCGCTCGAGGTGGCGAGGCTGCTGCTCGCCGCGGGAAGGGCCAACGAGGCGGTCGAGTTCCTGACCCTCGCCCTCGACGACGACAAGGATCGCAGCGCGGCGCACGGCTATCTCGCCTTCATCCTGAGCCGGCAAGGCCGGCTGCAGGCAGCCCGGTCCGAGCTCGAGCAGGCGCATCACGCAGCGCCGTGCTGGGACGAACCGCTGAAGGGGCTCGTCCAGCTCCATCGCCAGCTCGGCGAGCACGCGCTCGCGGACGATTACGCGGCGCGGCTCGCCGCGCTGGGGGTGCAGCAGGAGGCCTTGCGCCGGCAGCTCGGGATGAGCTGATTTTGTCTTTCCACTACAGATGAATGGGTTGCATGCCACTTGCAATGCAACACGTTGAGAAGCGCGGCTCCACTGTAAGAATTTCCGTCATTCGGCCAAGCGGTACTGCCCTGAAAAGCTAGGGAAATATGCTGACTTGGCCCTTGTATTGATTTAGCATTTTTACCGATCTGTCGTGATTTGCCGACAGCGAAGGGGAAGTTAGGCGCGCAGCTAACGCTGCGCGGAGGGAGGTTCAATGAGCAACATCCGCCGCGAGTCGCGGACGCCCGCGACACGCCATCGTATTCCCACGCTGAGCGAGCTCTTCTGGAGTCCGCTCGCAAAAGGTATCCGGCGCATCCGCCTCTGGCGCAAGCGCGGCCTCCTCGGCAAGGGACAGGCGGAATATCGCCGCGCGATGCGCTTCGAGCCGCTCGAGCCGCGGCTGCTGCTCTCGGCCGACTTGCATGCCGGCGCCACCTGGGGCACGGCGCTCTCGCTGACCGCCGCCGACCCGACGCATCTGCAGCTCTCGGACGGGTCGAACAACGTTTCGGCCCTGCTCGACAGCAGTGGCATCGTCAACATCTCGCGCACCGCGACGGGCGACGTACTCGGCGACACCGTCCAGCTCGACCTGGCGAGCCTCGCGGGTCTCGACCTTTCCTCCCTGGGCAGCAACGCGCTCGACATCAAGTTCACCGGCGGAAGCCAGACGCTCGCGCAGGACAAGGTGCAGCTCACAAGCAGCGGCAGCTTCGACCACGACTTCAAGGTCGAGTCGGACAGCGCCATCGAGGTAGCCACGGGCGCTTCGCTGACCGCGAGCGGCCACGACGTGACGCTTGCCGTGAGCCAGACCGACTCGGGCCTGCCGCCGATCTCGAGCAACAAGTTCTACGCCAGCGCGACCGCCGCGTCGATCAGCGTGCAGGGCGACCTGAGCGCGCACGACATCTCGCTCACCTCGGACGCGACCATCGACGTCGATAACGCGAGCCTGAGCCTCGGCGCGCTGCGCCTCGCGTTCATCTACGCCAGCAGCGACGCGACCATCGACATCAACGGCTCGAGCCATGTCACGGCCACCGGCAAGCTCGATCTCCTCGCCACCTCGAAGGTGTCCGCGACCGCGGACATGTCGTCGTCGGGCAGCTCCGATTCCAAGACCGATGCCGCGGTTGCGAGCGTGATCGTCACCAGCGACAGCGCCGCGCGCGTCGCGGGAGACGCCGAGCTCGACGTTACCGGCGCGCTCACCGTGTCGGCGAAAAACACCTCGCTCGCCTCGGCGATCGCCGACGGCTCCAAGGGCGGCGCGGGCGCCACGCTCGGCCTGGCCCTCATCACGGGCACCACCGAGGCCTCGATCTCGGGCAATGCCACCGTCACGGCCGGATCGATGAACCTCACGGCCGAGCGCACGAACGACGCAACGGCGCTCGCCAAGTCCACCCCGGCGGGCGCGACGACCCCAGCGTCGCAGACCGACTCCCAGAAAGCGCTGTCGGACAACAAGGCGGGCTCGAGCGACGGCAACATCGATCTCGCGGGAGCGGTCGCGGTCGGCACGGTGGTGAGCCACACGCAGGCATTCGTCGACTCGAGCAAGCTGGTCGATTCGACCGGCACGCTCGACATCGAGGCGCATTCGGTGACGAGCTCGCAGACCTTCGCCGACGGCAGCTCGACGGTGGCGGATTCGAGCGCCGACGGCGGCAACGGCAACATCGCGATCGCCGTGGGCATCGGCGTGGGCGATCTGCACAACGACGCCTATGCCGGCGGCACGGGCGGCATCCAGGCGGGCGCGCTGACGGTCAAGGCGATCATGGCATCGCAGGACCGCAAGCTCGACTTCGCGACCGCCGACATCGATGCCAGCAAAGGCACGATCGATCTCGCCGGCGGCGCCCATGGCCTGAAGACCGGCGACGCGGTGGTCTATCACAAGCCCAGCGGCGGCAAGGACATCACCGAGCTGACCGACGGCACGACCTACTACGTCGCGGTACAGGACGATGGCAAGATCAAGCTGTCGACCAACACCGACGGCTCGAGCCCGATCGGCACGCTGACGGTCACCGGCAGCGGCGACGACACCTTCAGCCTGACCTTCAGCGACACCGACAGCCGCATGGGCGTGACCGCCATCGCGGGAGCGAGCGGCGGGTCCACCAGCGTCGCGGGCGCGCTCGCGATCAACGTTGGGATCAGCGAGTCTTCGGCCTATATCGCCGACGGCACGACGGTGACGATCACCGGCGGCGGCGCCGTCGACGTCGAGACGGAGAACTTCATCCAGGTCTGGTCGAAGTCGACCGGCAAGCAGACCGACGGCACCTCCACCGGCGTCGGCCCCAGCTTCAGCCTGAACATCGGCGAGACCGACACCGACGCGAAGCTCGGCACCGATGCGACGATCAGCGGCGCGGGCGACATCACGTTCTCGGCGTCGTCCAAGAACCAGATGGACAACACGGCCGAGGGCGCTTCCAAGGGCAAGACCGCGGTCACGCCCGTGATCGCGATCTCGATCGCCAGCAACACCACGAGCGCGGAGCTCGGCGGCCTGAGCAGCGTCGGCCAGCTCGAGCTCGACGGCGGCCTGAAGATCCACGCCACGCATCAAGGCGCCGTAAACACCACGGCGACGGGCGACACCGAGTCGGGCAGCACCGGCGTCGGCATTTCCCTCGCCCTGTCGGTCACGACCGACTCGGCGACGGCCACGACCCTGCGCGACGTCATCGCCGGGGGCGCGATCGAGCTCAAGGCGAAGACCACCTCCGGCACCAAGTCCATCGCCAAGGCGAGCTCGGCGGGCGGCGACTCGAACGACAGCGACAAGGACGCCTCGCAAGGCGGCGTCAACAAGAAGGCTGCCGACAATACGGATTTTGCTTCCAACCGCTCGAAGTCGGGCGGCGGCAAGGCGGCGGGCGATACCAGCGGCTCGTCGGCTTCGGCGGCCAACGAGAA
>DASQYN010000033.1:0-9766 GCA_035639215.1 Burkholderiales bacterium | reverse complement strand
GTTGGCATCGCGCGACGGCGCATGATCGAAGGTGACCCACACGCCCTTGTCATGTTCGTCGATGCCAGCCACCGAATCGCCGAAGATCGCCTCAACCTTTCCCTCAATGGCCCGGTATATCGTCGCCGATACATCAGACCGCGGTACGCTCGTAAACCGATCGTGGGTCACGCGGCCGAAGACGCTGACGTCGAATCCTCCTCCCTTACGACCGTCGCGACCGACGAAGCGCACCTCGCGTACCTGATAGCCGAGGCGGCGGATCTCGCCGATGAGGCCCATCTCCTCGGCGATGTCGTAGCCGATCCCCCAGAAATCGATGATGTAGCCGCCCGCACGAAGGCGGGGCGCCTCCTCGACGAGGAGAACCTCGTGCCCTGCCTTCGTCAGCCAGTAGCCAAGAGCTGGCCCGGCGACGCCGATTCCATTGATGACGATCTTCACAGTGCGCTAGCCACTAGCCACGAACCGCCGCCTCGATCACAGCGATATCAATTTTTCTCATGGTCATCATTGAATCGAACGCCCGCTTGGCGGCGGAGCGATCGGGGCTGGTATACGCCTTGGTCAACGCGATTGGCGTAATTTGCCAGGAGATGCCCCACTTGTCTTTGCACCAGCCGCACTCGCTCTCTTGGCCGCCGTTGCCGACGATCGCGTTCCAATAACGATCGGTCTCGGTCTGATCTTCGGTGGCCACCTGGAACGAAAACGCTTCGTTGTGCTTGAACGCAGGCCCGCCGTTAAGCCCTAGGCAGGGAATGCCCATTACAGTGAACTCGACTGTCAACACGTCCCCTTGCTTGCCCGACGGAAAGTCGCCCGGTGCGCGATGCACCGCACCGATGTACGAATCGGGAAAGGTCTTGGCGTAGAACCGCGCCGCCTCCTCCGCATCGCGTTCGTACCAAAGGCAAATCGTGTTCTTTGCGATCTTCGTCATGTTTCTCCTCCATCGTGGCTAGAACTAGGGTCTGCGCCGTTCCCGGACGAAAGCGTCGCTACCCCGTTGCCGGTCAAACGTCCGCGTGTTGCCCCTCCGCATGCGTAGCGGAGCGAGCTGAAGGCGTCGATCAATAACCCGCTGCTAGATGGATGCATCGGTGGCAACAAACAGGCCATCCCTGAAATCGAGCTTCGGCATTTCGTTTAGTTGTTCATGAAAGGTGTCGGAGAATTCCAGCCCATACGCTTTTGTGGTCCGAGCATCGCGAATAGGGTTGTAGTCGAGAACAACAACCGTCCAAGCGCCCTCTACGAGTACGTCCCAGATTGTTTCGCCGTTCGGTCCACGTCTCTTCTCGACCTTCCGTCCCTCGCGAATGACGATGACTACGGGCCTACTGGAATTGCTAGCCTCGACGAGGCGCTTGATCTCATCAACTGCTGCGGGCGTTAGCTTCGGAGCAGCCATTTAACGTGCCGGTTTTGCCGCGCAGTGCGCGCGGCGTAGCGGCGAGCCTAACGCGTCGGACAGCAACCGGGAGTGAGATGACTGTGGAGTCACGTAACCGCCACCTCTCGCGGCTTCAGACTGAAGTTATTGTTCCCGCCATCTGTGGCAAACCAAAGCATTCCGTATCTGTCGATCTCTAATACCTGGAGCACCTTTCCTTCATAGGACTTGAGCCGGGCCTGATCTTCAGCAGGCAGTCCATGAGCGCACGAGTTCACCGACACGATGCGAACCTTTGCGCCAACCGCTATGGGGCGGCCAGACTCGTCTATGGGCGCCAGTGGAAATCCCGGCGGCAGCTTTCTTTCCGGGGGCCAATTGCCAGTCATCTAACTTCTCGGTTTTGGCGCGCTGAAGAAGGCGCGACGCAGCAGCGCCGATGCGTAAGCGTCGCTCAACAACCGGCTGTTAGGTGCCTTTTCTTCTTGCACTGTAGTCTTTGATCGCAACTCCGACGAAGCCAACGATTAGTCCGCCACCCACCATCGCCTCGGCAATAGCCTGCGAATTGAAATTCATTGATACATAGGCGATTGCGGCAGCTGCTGTAACAGCTACGAACACCCAAAACGCTGCCTTAAGCGTGGGAGGCACACCGGCCGCGGCGTGAAACCAAAACAACGCGCAGCCGGCGATCGCAATGCCCAACATGACCAAAGGATTGCTTTGAATGAGCCAAAACGCCGTTGTGTACGCACCTGGAAACCAAAGCATCACTGCCGCTGGAATGGCGAGACCCGGCAGCAAGACTAGATACAACAGCAGTCGCGATTTCGTGGCGTTCATCGAGACACCTAACTTCCAATAGTCAGAAGATCTTCTCTCTATCATGACCGCAGGCATGCAACTGTACAAATAGAACAAGCACTTGAGCCGGGGCCGGTGGTGATATACGGAACGAAAGGGATCAAATACCTGGCTGGGTTGTCTTTTTCTAAATGGGTCCTGTAGGCGCGATGGCGAGCGGCAAGGGAACGGCGGTTGTAGCGCCGGTGGAGCCGATGCTTGCGAAGCTCGCCGAGGAGCTACCGCCCGAAGGCGAATATCTCTACGAGCCGAAGTGGGACGGGTTCCGGGCGATCGTGTTCCGGAGCGGCAAGGACGTCTATATCCAGAGCCGCGACCTGCGGCCGCTCGATCGGTACTTTCCGGAGCTGCACGAGGCGCTGCTCGAGCGGGTGCCGAAGGATTGCGTGCTCGACGGGGAGATCGTGATCGCGACGGCACGCGGGCTCGATTTCGATGCGCTGCAGCTGAGGCTGCATCCGGCGGCTTCGCGGGTGGCGAAGCTTGCGAAGGAGACGCCGGCGTCCTTCGTGGCGTTCGATGTGCTGGCGATCGGCGGGAAGAGCCTGATGGCCCGGCCGCAGGCGGAGAGGCGCGAGAAGCTGGAGGCGCTCCTGCCGAAGCCGAAGCCGCCGCTCTTCGTCACGCCGACGACGCGCGATCGGCGCGTGGCGCTCGACTGGCTGAACCGCTTCGAGGGCGCAGGGCTCGATGGCGTGGTCGCGAAGCCGCTGGGGCTCGTCTATCTGCCGGGCAAGCGGGCGATGATCAAGGTGAAGCACGCGCGCACGGCCGATTGCGTGGTCGCCGGCTTTCGCTGGCACAAGAGCGGCAAGGACGCGGTCGGCTCGCTCCTGCTCGGGCTCTACGACGACGAGGGCGTGCTGCAGCATGTCGGCGTGACCTCGTCCTTCACCATGGCCACGCGCAAGCAGCTCGTCAAGGAGCTGGCGCCGCTGCGCAAGAACGCGATGGAGAACCATCCGTGGCGAGAATGGGCCGGGGCGGCCGCCGAGTCCAGCAGGATGCCGGGCGGCCAGAGCCGCTGGAGCGCGGGCAAGGACCTTTCGTGGGAGCCGCTTCGCATCGAGCGCGTCTGCGAGGTGAAGTACGACCACCTTCAGGGCAACCGCTTCCGCCACGCCGCGACGTTCCTGCGCTGGCGTCCCGACAAGCCGCCGCGCGATTGCCGCTACGACCAGCTCGAGGTGACGCCGGCCTACGAGCTCTCGGGGGTCTTCTCGTCGGGATCCAAGGGCTCCTGAGCGGGCCTGAGCTTCGCCGGTACGTGCTGCAGATTGACGCGGATGCGAGTCCAGGTGCTGAAGCGGCCGCGCATGGCGTCGACGAGGACGTCGGCAGGCTCGAGGTGCTTCGCCGCCCGTGGATGCCGCTTCGTCCAGCGCTCGAGGCCGGCGAGCGCGTCCTCCTTGCGCTTCGCGCGGCCGATCTCGATGAGCGGCGGCGGACGCTTCTTTCGATAGTAGGGAGGCCAGGGCGCATCGCCCAGTCCCTGCGCTTCGAAAAGCTCGAGCAGCGGCTCGATGTTCCCGGCGCCATCGTCGATGCCGGCGTGGCGGTCGCCGAGCCGCTTGAACCGCGCCGGCATCGAGGCGAGGGTGAAGTCGCCCGGCTCGCAGCTCGCGGCTTCCTTCCAGGTGACCGGTGCCGACACCGTCGCCTCCTCCGTCGGGCGAACCGAGTAGGCCGAGGCGATGGTGCGGTCCTTGGCGTTCTGGTTGTAGTCGATGAAGACGCCGTGGCGCTCTTCCTTCCACCACTTGCTCGTCGCGAGCTTCGGCGCCCGCCGCTCGACTTCGCGCGCGAGCGCGAGCGCGGCGCGGCGGACTTCGTCGAAGGTCCAGCGTCGTTCGATGCGGACGTAGACGTGCATGCCGCGCTTACCGGAAGTCTTGGGCCAGCCGACGAGCTTCATCTCCTCCAGTACTTGTTTCACTACCTGGGCGACATCGCGGACTTGCCCCCAGCGCACCCCGGGCACCGGGTCGAGATCGACCCGCAGCTCGTCGGGATGCTCGAGATCCTCGGCGCGCACCGGATGCGGATGCAGCTCGAGGCAGCCGAGGTTCGCCATCCACGCGAGCGCGGCCGCATCGCGCGGCACCAGCTCCTCGGCGCTGCGCCCCGAGGGAAACTTGAGCTCGACCACCTCGATCCAGTCGGGGCGCGATTGCGGCGCGCGCTTCTGGTAGAAGAACTCGCCGCTCACCCCATCCGGATAGCGCACCATCATGTTCGGCCGCCCGCCCGCGCCGCGCAGCGCGCCTTCGGCGACGGCGAGGTAGTAGCGCACGAGGTCGAGCTTGGTGTAGCCGGGCTTCGGAAAGAGCCGCTTGTCCGGATGCGAAATCGCGACCCTGCGGCCGTCGATGTCGATCAGTTGCTTGACCTCGGCCATCTAGCGAAGCGCAAAGCGCTCGAGCGGCGTGTACGCTGAGCCGTTGGGCGAGGTTTTGGAAGAGACGAGCAGGAATTCGTCCACCGGCCAGGAAACGGCCGGCAAGGGCGGCATCGAGCGCGGCCGCTTCGCCTTGCGAATCAGCGTGACGTGGGCGGCGAAGGGGCGCTCTTCGAGCGCGAATTGCTCGCGTACTAACTGGTTCCGGAGATCGGCGGCCAGGGATGCCAATGCCGGTGAAACCTCGGCCGGGCCGACCCACACCATTTCGTTTCGCTTCACGTAGCGCGCGGCGTCGATCGGCAGCTCGTGCCGGCGGGCCTTCACGGCGCGCGCGGCGGCGATCGCCTTGGCGGGGTCGGCCTCACCGAGGAAGGCGAGCGTGAGGTGGATGTTCTCCACCACGGTCAGCTTGCCGCCCGACTCACTGCCGACTTCGCTCGCCCAGCGGCCCAGGGCCCGCGCCGTCTCGCGCGGCGGCCAGGAAGCGAAGAAGAGCCTCACTCCCGAGCCTCGTTACTTCGCCATGTGCTTCCGGGTGAGCGCCGCGACCGCCGTCTCGCCGCCCTTCTCCAGCGCCTCGGCGATCAGCTCCATCTCGCGGCGGCCGCGGTTCTGGGAGAGCTTCCAGCGCGTCTCGAGCCGCGCCACCGGGATCTCGAACACGACGATCGCGCCGAGCATGCGCTCCACATAGCCGGAATCGAGCGCGTCGAACTTCGGCAGCCATTGCGGATCGAGCGAGGCGACGAGGCGCCTTTGTGATTCCCGCTTGGCGGTAAGTTCGGAAACAACGATCGGAACCCCATAGGCATGGACGGCGGCGTAGTTCCACGTCGGCACGCGCTCGGTCTCCTCGTACCAGCGCGGCGACACATAGGCGTGCGGCCCCGAGAAGACGACCAGGACTTCCTGGCCGGAGAAATCGCGCCATTGCGGGTTGGCGCGCGCCATGTGCATGTCGATGACGATCTGCCCTCCCCGTTCCTCGACGACCACGGGAAGATGCGAGGCGCGCAGCGCGCCGGCGCCGGTGACGAGCACCGGAAAGTTGTTGGCGCGCATGAACGCCACGACTTCGCCGCGGTCTTCGACCTGGTTGTAGGGAGGCGAGTACATTAGTCGACGAGCACTACCGCCTGGGCGGCGATGCCCTCCATTCTGCCGAGAAAACCGAGCTGCTCGGTAGTGGTCGCCTTGACGTTCACCGCTGCGGGCGAGATCCCAAGATCGGCGGCGATGTTGGCCACCATTTGCGCCCGGTAGGGCGCGATGCGCGGCGCCTGCGCGATCACGGTCGCATCGACATTGACCACCTTCAGGTTCAGCGCCTTCAGCTTGCCCGCCACGTCGCGCAGCAGGGCGCGGCTGTCCACTCCACGCCAGCGCGCCTCGCTGTCCGGGTAGTGCTGACCGATGTCGCCCAGTCCTGCGGCGCCGAGGAGCGCATCGCAGATGGCATGCAGCAGCACGTCGGCGTCGGAGTGCCCCAGCAAGCCTTTCTCGTAGGCAATGTCGACGCCGCCGATGACCAACCGCCGGCCGGCGACCAGCGGATGCACGTCGAATCCCTGGCCGACCTTCATGAGCGCCTCGCGAGGATCGACTCCGCGACGGCGAAGTCCTCCGGGTAGGTGACCTTGAGGTTGGCACGGCTGCCGGCGACGAGGCGCGGCTTGAGCCCGAGCGCCTCCACCGCCGACGCCTCGTCCGTTACGCCGGCCGGCGCGGAGCGCAGCGCCTGCGCGAGCAGCCCGGCGCGGAACATCTGCGGCGTCTGCGCGAGCCAGAGCTGCGAGCGCTCGAGCGTGGCAGCGACGCGCATCGTCCCCGCCTCGTCCTTCGCGGCCTGCTTCACGGTGTCGGCAGAGGGAAGCGCAAGCAGGCCGCCGATCGAATCGTTCTCGCATTCGCGGACCAGGTTGTCCAGGTCCTGGGCGTCGAGGCACGGCCGCGCCGCATCGTGCACGAGCACCCAGTCGTCCGCCTCGAGCGCGCCGCTCGTCGCGACAAGGCCGTTGTAGACCGAATCGCGCCGCGTCGCGCCGCCGCAGTAGAGCGGCTCGAGGCGCCCGGCGAAAGCGCTCCAGTCGTGGCGCGCGAACAGCCGGTCGTTCGCGGCGAGCACCACGAACACCGACTGCACGCGCGGCACGCAAACTGCTCGGATGGCATGCCAAAGCATCGCCCGTCCGGCGAGCGCGCGGTATTGCTTGGGCTCGCTTCCGGCGACGCGCGTGCCGCTGCCGGCGGCGGGAATCAAGGCGTAGATAGACAAAGGAAGTCGTTGTAATTCAGCACGATATAATTACACGCTTTTCTTTGCCGTGGCACTTCCCCTTTCGGTGCATCGCGACTCAATTTCCTCGAGAAGGCGCATCGCGAAGCTCGCGGGCTCCGCCGATGCGCTCGCGCTCGCGCGTCTCGCCGACCTGGAGAAGCCGCTCGCGGTCGTCAGCGCGAACGCGCAGGATGCGCAGCGCCTCGTCGAGGAGATCGGCTGGTTCTCGCCGACGCTGCGCGTGTGCCTGCTGCCCGACTGGGAGACGCTGCCCTACGACCAGTTCTCGCCGCACCAGGACCTCGTCTCCGAGCGGCTCGCCACGCTCTATCGCATTCAGCGCGGCGACTTCGACATCGCCATCGTGCCGGCGCCGACAGCGCTGGTGCGGCTCTGCCCGCCCTCGTACATAGCCGGACGGACCTTCTTTCTCAAGGCCGGCGAGCGGCTTGCCATGGACGCGTTCCGTGCCCAGCTCGCGACCGCCGGCTACCAGCACGTGACGCAGGTGGTAGCGCCGGGCGAAGTCTGCGTGCGCGGCGGGCTGATCGACCTCTTCCCGATGGGCGCTGCGCTTCCCTACCGCCTCGACCTCGACGACGATCTGATCGATTCCATCAAGACCTTCGACGTCGATACCCAGCGCACGGTTTACTCGGTGAAGGAGATCCGGCTCCTGCCGGCGCGCGAGTTTCCGCTCGACGACGAAGGGCGCGCGCGATTCCGCGGCCGCTGGCGCGAGCTCTTCGAGGGCGATCCGTCCAAGAAGCCGCTCTACCGCGACGTCTCGGCCGGCGTCCCCGCCGCGGGCGTCGAGTACTACCTGCCGCTCTTCTTCGACTCCGTGGCGACGCTCTTCGACTACCTGCCGGAAGGCTGCACGGTTGCGCTGCACGGCGACGTCTCCTCCGCCATCGGCGATTTCTGGCGCGACGCGGCGACCCGCCACAAGATGGCGGGCGGCGATCCGGACCGGCCGCTGCTCGCCCCGCCGCAGCTTTTCCTTCCGGCGGAAGAGTTCTATCTGCGGCTGCGCGAGCATCCGCGGGTCGACCTGCAGCCAGGCGACGCAGAGGGGGAAAGCTTCGGCGCCGAGGCGCTGCCCGGGCTCGCCGTCGACCGGCGCGCCCAGGACCCGCTCGCCGCCCTGAAGGCCTTCCTCTCGAGCGCGCAGCTGAAGGTGCTGCTCGCCGCGGAATCGCCCGGACGCCGCGAGACGATGGCGAGCTACTTCGCCGAATACGGGCTGAAGCCCGCGCCGGCCGCCAGCTTCGAAGAGTTCCAGAAGAGCGCCGCTTCCCTGCAGCTCGCCGTCTCGCCTATCGCGCACGGCTTCGCGCTGGCTGGCGAAGGCTGGGCGATCGTCACCGAGGCAGAGCTCTACGCGGGCGTGGTGCGAAGGCGCGCGCGCGGCGCGGAGAAGCGCACCTCCGTCGAGGGGATGCTGCGCGACCTCTCCGAGCTCAAGGTCGGCGACCCGGTGGTGCACGAGCAGCACGGAATCGGCCGCTACCTGGGGCTGGAGACGCTCAGCCTGGAGGACGGCGAGAGCGAGTTCCTGCTGCTCGAGTACGAGGGCGGCGACAAGCTCTACGTGCCAGTCTCGCAGCTCGGCGTGATCGGCCGTTACAGCGGCGCGCAGCCCGAGGAAGCGCCGCTGCACAAGCTCGGCAGCGGGCAGTGGGACAAGGCGAAGGCGCGCGCAGCGAAGCAGGTGCGCGACACCGCGGCTGAGCTGCTCGCGCTCTACGCGAAGCGCGCAGCCCGCCTGGGTCATTCCTTTTCCATCAGAACCCATGACATGGAAGCGTTCGCCGCCGGCTTCGGCTTCGAGGAGACGACCGACCAGGCGGCAGCGATCGAGGCCGTGACCGCCGACATGGCGGCTGGAAAGCCGATGGACCGCCTGGTCTGCGGCGACGTCGGCTTCGGCAAGACCGAGGTCGCGCTGCGCGCCGCCTTCATTGCGGTGGCCGATGGCAAGCAGGTGTTCGTGCTCTGCCCGACCACGCTGCTCGCCGAGCAGCACTTCCAGACCTTCTCCGACCGCTTCGCCGACTGGCCGGTGCGCATCGCGGAGCTTTCGCGGTTCAAGAGCGCGAAGCAGTCGGCGGCGGTGCTGGAGCAGCTCGCCAATGGCGAGCTCGATATCGTCATCGGCACGCACAAGCTGCTCGGGAAGGAGGTCAAGCCGAAGCGCCTCGGCCTCGTGATCATCGACGAGGAGCACCGCTTCGGCGTGCGGCAGAAAGAGGCGCTGAAGCGCCTGCGCGCCGAGGTCGACGTGCTGACGCTCACGGCGACGCCGATCCCGCGCACGCTGGCGATGTCGCTCGAGGGCATCCGCGACTTCTCGGTGATCGCCACCGCGCCGCGGAAGCGACTCGCCATCAAGACCTTCGTCTCGCCCTGGTCGGAAGGCCTGGTTCGCGAGGCGGTGCTGCGCGAGCTAAAGCGCGGCGGCCAGGCCTACTTCGTGCACAACGAGGTGGCGTCGATCGAGCGAATGGGCGAAAAGCTGGCGCGCCTGCTTCCGGAGGCGCGGCTCGCGATCGGCCACGGCCAGATGGCCGAGCGAGAGCTCGAGCGCGTGATGCGCGACTTCACCGCGCAGCGCTACAACCTGCTTCTCTGCTCGACGATCATCGAGACCGGGATCGACATCCCCACCGCCAATACCATCGTCATCGACCGCGCCGACAAGTTCGGCCTGGCGCAGCTGCACCAGCTGCGCGGCCGCGTCGGCCGCTCGCATCATCAGGCCTATGCCTACCTGCTGATCCACGCGGAAGAAGCGCTGTCGGCGCAGGCGAAAAAGCGCCTG
>DASQYN010000032.1:0-2707 GCA_035639215.1 Burkholderiales bacterium | reverse complement strand
GCTGAACGCCGTCGGCCTCACGGGCATTCGCATTCCGGGCGGCTTCCAATTCGGCCCGGACGTGATCGGCCCCTACCGGATGTTCCAGCAGCTCAAGGCCGAGGGCCGGCTTACCCTGCGCGTGAACTATCTCATGCGCATCTTCGATTTCTCGAGCGTCGAGAAGGTGAAGGCGACGATCGACTCGTGGCACGTGCGCCCCGACGAAGGCGACGAGTGGCTGAGGATCGGCGGCATGAAGACGCTGGTGGACGGCGGCTTCGAGGGCGGTCACATGCGCGAGCCCTACGCCGAGCCGTATGGACGAGGCGGCAAATTCAAGGGCATCGAGGTGGTGCTGCCGGCCCAGTACATCCCGGTGGTGCGCGAGCTGAACCGCCTGGGCTGGCGCGTCGCCACGCATGCGGTAGGCGACGCCGCGGTGGACGAGGTGCTCGACGCTTACCAGGCGGCGAACGCCGACCGCTCGATCGTCGGCAAACGCTGGACCATCGAGCACTACTTCATCGCCCGCCCCGACCAGTTCTCGCGCGTGAAAGCGCTCGGCATCGCCATCTCCGCGCAGGACCATCTCTACCTCGCGGCTCCGAGCATGGCCAAGTACTGGGGCCGCGCGCGGGCCGAGAACGTGACGCCGCTGCGCACCTTCCTCGACCAGGGGTTCCTCGTCGCCGCCGGCACCGACTCGCCGGTGATTCCGTACAACCCGTTCTGGGCGATGTACCACTTCATCACCCGCGACACGATCTCCGACGGGGTCTACGCCCCGGATCAGCGCATCACACGCGAGGAAGCGCTCAAGCTCTATACGATCAACAACGCGCGCCTCACCTTCGAGGACAACGCCAAGGGCTCGATCGAGAAAGGCAAGCTGGCCGACCTCGTGGTGTTGAATGCCGATTACCTGACGGTCCCGGAAAAGCAGATCGAGTCGATCAAGCCGCTGGCGACCATGGTCGGCGGGCGCTTCGTCTACGAAGATCCCACTTGGCGTTAGCGCTCGAAGTCGAGGGGCTGAAGAAGTCCTACTCGAGAAACGGCCGCTCGCTCGACATCCTGGATCTCGCCGCCTTTTGCGTGCGCGAGGGTGAGTTCGTCAGCGTCATCGGCCCGAGCGGCTGCGGCAAGAGCACCTTCCTGCACATCCTCGGCGGCTTCATCAAGCCCGACCGCGGGGCGATCCGCGTCTACGGGGCGCAGGTGCACGAGCCGGGCCCGGACCGCGGCATGATGTTTCAGGAGTTCGCGCTCTTTCCCTGGCGCACCGTCGCGGGAAACGTTGCCTGGGCGCTCGAGGTACAGGGCGTGCCGCGCGAGCGCATCGACGGGACGGTCGAGCGGCAGCTCGCCATGATCGGCCTCGCCGACTTTCGCAACCACTACCCGGCCGAGCTCTCCGGCGGCATGAAGCAGCGGGTCGCGCTCGCCCGCGTGCTCGCCTTCGACCCGAAGGTGCTGCTCATGGACGAGCCCTTCGGCGCGCTCGATGCGCAGACCCGCGAGGCGATGCAGGAGGAGCTGACGCGCCTCTGGGAGCGCACCGGCAAGACCATCGTCTTCGTCACGCACGACATCGAGGAGGCGATCTACCTCGCCGACCGCGTGGTCGTCCTCTCGGCGCGGCCCGCGCACATCAAGGAGGAAGTGATCATCGAGCTTCCCCGGCCGCGCGACATCACGGTGAAGAAGTCGTTGCAGTGCCACGAGTACCGCAATTACGTCTGGGACCTGATCCGCAGCGAGTCGCAGCTGAAGCCGGCGCCGGCATGAGCGCGTTTTTCCGCGAGGCGGGTGCCGGGCCCGGCGTCGTCTGCCTGCATTCCAACGCGAGCAGCTCGGCGCAGTGGCGCGCGCTCATGGAAATGCTCGCGCCTCGCTTCCACGTGCTCGCCGTCGACTCCTACGGCGCGGGCAAGAGCCCGCCGTGGCCAGACCGCAAGACCGGGCTGCGCGACGAGGTGGCGCTCCTCGAGCCCGTGTTCGAGCGCGCTGGCGAGCGTTATTCCCTGATCGGGCATTCGTATGGCGGCGCGATCGCTCTCATGGCCGCGGTCATGCAGCCGAAACGCGTGCGTGCTTTGGCGCTCTATGAACCGACGCTGTTCGCCCTGGTCGAGCAGGAAGCGCCAGCGCCGAACGACGTCGACGGCATTCGCCATACCGTCGCCGCCTCGGTCGCCGCGCTGCAGGCAGGCGACGCAATGGGCGCCGGAAGAATCTTCATCGACTTCTGGATGGGCTCGGGCGCCTTCGACGGCATGCCTGAGCGCAATCGGGCGGCGATCGCGGATTCGGTCAGGAACGTCCAGCGGTGGAAGGACGCGCTGTTCGACGAGCCGACGCCGGCGAGCGCGTTGCGCGAGCTGAGGATGCCGACGCTGCTTCTCGTCGGAACGCGCTCACCGCTCTCTTCCCGCGCAGTGGCGGCCCGCCTCGGGCGCCTGCTGCCGCAGGTCGAGGTTGTCGAGCTCGAGGGGCTGGGCCACATGGGCCCGGTCACCCATCCCGAAGTGGTCAACGCCGCGCTCGCGCGTTTCCTCGAGCGGCACGCCAGATAGTGAAATTCGGGGACGGAACCCTCGCCTTTGCGTTACGAAATCAGGACCGTCCGTGACGGATTTGGCGAAGCGACCCCATAGCGTCTGCTACAGTCGGCAGGCCAATGTCCGATAAGAAGAAAAGCCTGCTGCAGTACGCCGTAGAAAAG
>DASQYN010000031.1:0-4945 GCA_035639215.1 Burkholderiales bacterium | reverse complement strand
GAGCTGCGCCGCGCGGCGAGCGCCGCCGAGGCGATCGGCCGCGTGAAGCTCGCCCAGGACGCGCGCCGGGCGCTGCGCGACGTGGCTAGCGCCTGATGGCCGCGCCCAGGCTACCCGCTCCGTAGAGCGGCGCGTTGGCGTCCGCGAAGGCGAGGATCGCGCCGATGCGGCGGTCGGCCGGCGCCTCGAAGCCGCATTCGCCATGGAACTCGCGCGGGTTGCGGAACGTGCCGAACAGGATGTCCCAGAGCGGAAAGTCGGCGTAGTTGTAGTAATGCACGCCCTTGCGGTGGTGCACGCAGTGCGACTCGGGCCGCTGGATCACGTAGCCCAGCCAGCGCGGCGTGCGCACGTTCCAGTGCTGGAACATGCCGTAGAAGGCCGCCAGATAGCCCACCAGCGCGGCGGCGAGCGGATCGAGGCCGAGGACGATCACCGTGACGAAGAGCTGCATCAGGGCCTGCAGGATCATCTCGAGCGGATGAAAGAGCACCGAGCCCGGGATGTCGACCCGCTGCGGGCTGTGGTGCAACTGGTGGAAGCCGCGCCACAGAAAGCCGACGTTGTGCGCGGCCCGGTGCCAGGCGTAGGCGACGGCGCTCAGCACGGCATAGCCGACGACCGCGCCACCCGCGACGCCCAGGCGCGTGCCGTCGATCCAGCGCTGAGCGGCGAGCCACTCGAGCGGCAGCAGCAGCGGCACCACCGCGCCGGCCGCGCCGACGGCGAGCAGGAACCCGATGCCGAGCCATTGCCATCCCTGGCGCGGCGGAAACCGGCGCGCCGGGCGGCGCTTCTCGAGGACGAGCAGCACGAAGTACGTGGCAGGAATCGCCAGGCCGATCAGGTCGACGGCTTGCATTCTCAGCGCCCCTCTCTTACGGTGTAAGGTGGTTGCGCGATCTTACCCTTACACCGTAAGATTGCAAGCATGGCGAGAAAGCGCGAGGCGCTCAGCGCCGAGCGGATCGTGCAGGCGGCGCTCGCCCTGATCGAGCGCGAGGGCCTGCCCGAGTTCAGCACGCGCAAGCTCGGCGCCGCGCTCGGCTGCGAGGCGATGAGCATCTACCATTTCTTCCCGAGCAAGCAGCACCTGCTCGACGCGCTGGTCGACCGCGCCATCGCCTCGATCGAGATTCCCGACGCGGCGCTGCCGCCGCTCGAGCGCGTGCGGCGCCTGGCGTACGCGTACCGCGCCATGGCGCACCGCTATCCCAGGCTGTACCCGCTCGTCGCCGTCCATCGGCTCAACACGCCGACCGGCGTCCGCTTCATCGAAGCGGTGCTCGGGATGGTGCGCGAGGGCACCGCCGACGACGAGTCGGCGGCGCGCTTGTTCCGCGCGGTGGGCTACTACCTGGCCGGAGCCGCGATCGACGAGACCGCCGGCTATGCGAAGGGACCCTCGGCCGCCGAGCCCGTGAGCGGCGACTTCATCGAGAAGCAATGCCCTCTCCTCTTGCGCAGCGCGAAGTACTTCCAGCGCCCCGAATGGGACAAGACCTTCGCGCTCGGCCTCGAGGCGCTGCTCGCGGCGGGGACGCGGCCCGTCCCCGGGCGCCGCAGGGCTAAGCCGCGACGCTGACGCGCGTCAGGGCGCTTTCGCGTGCCACGGCATGACATACGCGGAATAGACGAGCGCCGGCACGAAGAGAATGCCCCACCAGGCGGCGAGCCCCTCGAGCGCGGTGAGAAAGCCGCCGAAGGTGATGCAGCCGAGGGCGGAGACGCGCAAAAGCGCCGAAGCGATCAGCACGACGATCGTTCCGACCGGAACGTAGAGCGCGGTAGTGACGATGGCGCTCATCACCGCGAGCTGCGCGACGGACCTGAGCACGAGCCGCATTTTCCCCGATGCAACGCAAACGGGGGCCACAGCCCCCGTCTGGTTTGCATCGCGGATCGGCCGCGCCGAGACCTAATACTTGCTGTTGATGACCTGGTCGCCCTGGTTGTTGACGACTCCGCCGCCTTCGCCCGTCACCTGCATCTGGTTGCTGCCGGCGGGCTCGGTGCTGCTGTTCATGGCCGCGCAGCCGGCGGCGAGCAGGACGGCGACTATCGCGACTGCGCTCTTCAGCTTGATCTGCATTGACTTTCTCCCGTGTTGAGGCGTCGAACGCCTGCGCCATTGCAGCGCGGCGGTGTAAGGCGGCTATTGCGCGATGTAGCGACTTTGTAACGTCGCGGCCCGGCCGCTGTTACTTGGCGTTACATGAGCTGTGCTATATAAGCCGCGCCATGGAACGGCAGGACCACGTGCTGGTCGTGGACGACGACGCGGAGATGCGGGAGCTGCTCGCGGAATATCTCGGCGCGAGCGGCTTCCGCGTTTCGCTGGCGAGCAACGGACGAGAGATGCGCCGCACCATGCAGGCCGAGCTGCCCGACGTCGTCATGCTCGACCTGATGCTGCCCGACGAGGACGGCCTCTCGCTTTGCCGCGAGCTGCGGGCGAGGTCGCGCCTGCCGGTGATCATGCTCTCGGCGCGCTCCGCCGACGTGGACCGGATCGTCGGCATCGAGATGGGCGCCGACGATTACCTCGGCAAGCCCTTCAACCCCCGCGAGCTGCTAGCGCGGCTGAAGGCGCTGCTGCGGCGCTCGCGCGCGCTCGGCGACCCGCAGGCGGGCCCGCAGCGCGTGCGCTTCGCCGGCTGGACGCTCGACCTCGCGGCGCGGCACCTGGTCGATCCGGGCGGCGTGGTCGTGGCGCTGAGCGGCGGCGAATTCCGCCTGCTCGCGGTGTTCGTCGAGCATGCGAACCGGGTGCTCGACCGCAACCTGCTGATGGACCTCGCCCTCGGCCGCGAGGCGACGCCCTTCGACCGCAGCATCGACGTGCAGGTGAGCCGGCTGCGCCAGCGCCTGCGCGACGACGGCCGGGAGCCGCGCATCATCAAGACGGTGCGCAACAGCGGCTACGTGCTCGCCGCGGCGGTGGAACGGCTGCCTTGAAGGGGTTTCCGCCGCGCTCGCTGTTCGGCCGCACGCTGCTCGTCCTCGCCGCCGGGCTGGTGCTCGCGCAGCTCGCGAGCCAGGCGGTGAACCTGGTCGACCGCGGCAGCTCGGTCTATCGCCTCGCCACCTTCCAGGTCGCCTCGCGCATCGCGCAGGCGGCGCGCATGCTGAACCGCCTGCCGGCCGAGGGTCGCACCGCGGTGGTCCAGGAGATCAACGATCCGCATCTCGCCGTCACGTTGAGCGAGCGGCCGCAGCCGGCGCCGCCCGGCGAAGAGCAGCTCGACCGCTACGAGAAGGCGTTCGCCGAGTCGCTGCGCCGACAGCTCGAGCGCGACTGGCCGGTCAGCGTCCACATCACCTCGCAGCCGCGCTCGCGCCGCGCCCCGGGCGAGGGCACCGTGGCGACGCCCTTCGAGGTCTGGGTGGCGCGCCATTTCTACTTCCTGCTGCCGGGCACGTTCTCGCTGGTCGCCCAGGTCGGCCTGGAGGATGGGACCACCGCCGTGTTCTACGCGCGCATCCCCCAGGAGCCGCTGAACCGGCTCGATTCGCTGCTGCCGCGCCTCGGCCTGACGCTGGCGATCTTCCTCGCCCTCGCGGCAATCGTGGCGCGCATGATGACGCGTTCCTTCGACCGCCTCGGGCGGGCGGCGGCGCAGCTCGGCGCGAACGTCGAGGGCGCGCCGCTGCCGGAGACCGGGCCGCAGGAGGTGCGCAGCGTGATCGGCGCCTTCAACCGCATGCAGGCACGAATCACGAAGCACGTGCTGGAGCGCACGCGCCTGCTCGGCGCCATCTCGCACGACCTCAAGACGCCGCTCGCCCGGATGCGGCTGCGCACCGAGCTGCTGCCCGACGCCGCGTTGCGCGCGCGCTTCGTGCGCGACCTCGACGAGATGGATTCCATGGTCGGCTCGACGCTCGAATTCCTCGGCAGCCTGGGCGAGAGCCCGAAGCTGGTGCCGGTCGACGTCGGCGCGCTGGTCGAGAGCCTTTGCGAAGACTTCCACGAGACCGGCGCCGCCGTCAGCCTGGCGGGCGAGGCGCGCTCGCCGTGCAGCGCGCATCCGCAGGCGCTGCGTCGCTGCGTCGGCAACCTGATCGATAACGCGCTGCGCTACGGCGGCTCGGCCGAGGTCGGCCTGCAGGACGGCGAGGCGGCGCTGCACCTCAGCGTGCGCGACCGCGGCCCGGGAATTCCGGAAACCGAGCTGGAGCGGGTGTTCGATCCCTACTTCAGGCTCGACGTCTCGCGCAACCGGCATAGCGGCGGCACCGGCCTGGGCTTGAGCATCGCCCGGAACATCGCGCGCTGGCACGGCGGCGAAATCCGCCTGCGCAACGCCGCCGACGGACCGGGGCTGGTCGCCGAGCTCAGCCTGCCCCGGCCGCCCGCCGCCAGGTAAGCGCGGCTATTTCGCCGCGTTCGGGAAGGCCGGCAGCTTGCCGATGTCGCGCGGATCGTGCTGGATGATCACCGTCGCCTTCAGGTTCTGCGCGATCTTCTTGATGCGATCGAGCGAGGCGAGCGTCTCGGCGCGGTCGTAGTTGAAGCCGGGCACGCCGTTCGAGTCGTAGTTCTCGTGGAAATGCGCTGCGTCGCCGGTCAGGATCACCGGTCCCTTCTCCTTCAGCCGTACCAGCAGCGACTGGTGTCCCGGGGTGTGTCCCGGCGTGCGCAGGATGACGACCGTGCCGTCGCCGAAGACGTCCTTGTCGGCCGCCTGCGGCTCGACCTTGCCGCCGCCGCTGATCCAGTGCTTGAAGCCGGCGACATTGGCGCCCGCCATCGGCTTGGGCGCGGTGATCGCGTCCCATTCGCGCTGGCCGATGAGCAGCGTCGCGTTCGGCACGGTGTCGAGCTGGCCGGTGTGGTCGGCATGGAAGTGGCTGATGCCGACGTACTTGACCTGCTCGGGCTTGACGTGGAGCTGCGCGAGCTGCTCGCCGAGGCTGACCTTCGACGCGTTCGGCACCGAGC
>DASQYN010000030.1:0-6172 GCA_035639215.1 Burkholderiales bacterium | reverse complement strand
CCCGAACTGCTGCCGATGATCGTCACCGTGAACCTGGCGAAAGGGGCGCTCGACATGTCGCGCGTCCGCGTCATCGTCAAGCACCTGCCCGCGATCCAGAACTTCGGCGCGATGGACGTGCTGTGCGCCGACAAGACCGGCACCCTGACGCAGAACCGCATCATCCTCAAGCGCCACCTCGACATCCGCGGCGAGGAATCGGAGCGGGTGCTGCAGTACGCCTACCTCAACAGCCACTTCCAGACCGGCCTCAAGAATCTGCTCGACGTCGCGGTGCTGCAGCACGTCGACGTGCACGAAGCGCTCGACATCGAGCGGGCGTTCGCCAAGGTCGACGAGATTCCGTTCGACTTCTCCCGGCGGCGCATGTCCGTCGTGGTCTCGCACGAGGGCAGGCACCTGCTCATCTGCAAGGGTGCCGTCGAGGAGATCCTCGCCGTGTGCACGCGCTACGAAGTGGAAGGCAGTACGGGCGAGCTCGATGCCAGCCATTTCGCCGAGGCCAAGGCCGCCACGGCCGAACTCAACGCGGACGGCTTCCGCGTCGTGGCGGTGGCCTACAAGGAGATGGAGTCCCCGCGCGCGGTCTATTCCCGCACCGACGAGCAAGACCTGACGCTCCTCGGCTACGTTGCCTTCCTCGACCCGCCGAAGGACGGCGCCGGCGCGGCGATCGCCGCGCTCGCCGCGAAGGGCGTGGCGGTGAAGATCCTGACCGGCGACAACGAGGTCATCACGCGCAAGATCTGCGACGACGTCGGCCTCGCCCCGGGGGAAGTCGTGCTCGGCGCGCGGGTCGAGCGCATGGACGACGAGGAGCTCGCGAGCGCCGCCGATCGCACGCGCGTCTTCGCCAAGCTGACTCCGGAGCAGAAGGAGCGGATCGTGCGCGCCCTTCAGCGCGGCGACCATGTCGTGGGCTTCCTCGGCGACGGCATCAACGACAGCGCGGCGCTCAGAGCCGCGGACGTGGGGATCTCGGTGGACAACGCCGTCGACATCGCCAAGGAGTCGGCCGACCTGATCCTGCTCGAGAAGAGCCTTGCCGTTCTGGGCGAGGGAGTGATCGAAGGCCGCAAGGTCTTCGCCAACATCACGAAGTACATCAAGATGGGCGCGAGCTCCAATTTCGGCAACATGTTCAGCGTGCTCGGCGCGAGCCTCTTTTTGCCCTTCCTGCCAATGGCGCCGATCCAGGTGCTCAGCAACAACCTGCTCTACGACTTCTCGCAGGCCGCCATCCCAACCGACGAGGTCGACGAGGAATACCTCGCTGCGCCACGCCGTTGGCACACCGACAACCTGTTCCGCTTCATGGTCACGATCGGCCCGATCAGCTCGCTCTTCGACTACGCGACCTTCGGGGTGATGCTCTACGTGTTCGATGCGTGGGCGAACGCGCCGCTCTTCCAGACCGGCTGGTTCGTCGAGTCGCTGCTTACCCAGACGCTGATCATCCACATCATCCGCACGCGCAAGCTGCCGTTCGTGGAGAGCCGGGCGAGTCCAGCGCTGACTGCGATGACCGCGATCGTCTGCTCCATCGGCATCGCGCTGCCCTTCACCGGGGTCGGGAACGCGCTCGGCTTCGTGCCGCTGCCGCCCGCCTACTGGCCGATCCTCGCGGCGTTGCTGCTCGCCTACGGTGCGCTGACCCACGTCGCGAAGACGTGGTTCGTGCACCGCTGGGGCATGGAGTAGGCGCTTTACGCTGGTAGCGTCGCCTGTTCCGGCTCCCCGAGCAGGCGCCGCGCGCGCTCCTGCGCGGCCCGATAGGAGCGCTCCCATTCGCCGGAGCGCGGCGAGGTATGCACGAGCTGGCGGAGAAAGAGCCGCAGCTCGTCGAGCTCCCGGCGCGTAGCGTCGTAGTCGACGGCCGAAACGACGGTGATCGGCACGTCCTCGCAAATGCCCAGGCACGTGGCGTTGCTCTCGATTCGCCCGCAGCCGATGCACTGCCAGGCTTTCATGCGTTCGGTCATGGCGGTTTCTACGATATAAGGGCCGATGCCCGCGGCGTTGATCTCGGTCAAGAATGCGGCCTTCCTTTCCGCCGGCTACCGGCCATTCTTCCTCCTTTCGGCCCTCTGGTCCGCAATCGCCGTTCCCGTCTGGCTCGCGGCCTACATCCATGGCTACGCGCCCGCCGCGATGCCGGCGATGACCTGGCATGCGCACGAGATGATCTACGGCTACGCGGCGGCCGCCGTCGCCGGCTTCATGCTGAGCGCGATTCCCGACTGGACCGGCCGCTTTCCGTCGCACGGCCTGCCGCTGGCCATGCTCGCTTCCTTATGGATAGCCGCGCGGCTCGCATTGCTTTTCTCGGCGCCGCTGGGAGCGCTCTTCGACCTTGCCTTCCTCCTGGTTGTTTCCATTGCGGTGGCGAGAGAGCTGGTTGCCGGACGCCACTGGCGCGGCCTGCCGATGCTCGCCGCGCTGCTGCTGCTCCTCGCCGGCAATGCGCTCGTGCACCTCGAGACTCTCGGCATCGCGAACACCGGCACCCTCGGCCTGCACCTCGGCATCGCCACGCTCGCGGGCCTCATCGCGCTGGTCGGCGGTCGGATCATCCCCAGCTTCACTCGCAACTGGCTCGCGCGCATGCGGCCGGAGTTGAAGGCGCCCGGGCAAGGCGGGCTGCTCGATGTCGCCTGCCTGCTGGTGACGATCGGCGGGCTCGCCGCGTGGGTCGCATGGCCTTATTCGCGTTTTTCTTCCGCAATCGAGATCCTCGGCGGTTTCGGTGTGGCGGCGAGGCTCTCGCGCTGGCACACGCTCGCCGTCCCAGGCGAGCCGTTTCTCCTCGTGCTGCACGCCGGCTATGCCTGGCTCGCCTTCGGCCTCGCGTTCCTCGGCCTCAACGGATTCTTCGCCTGGCTGCCGGCGAGCGCCGGCGTGCATGCGCTCACCGTCGGCGCGATCGGCACGATGACGCTCGGCGTCATGACGCGCACCACGCTGCGTTATGCCGGCATGCCAGCCGAGGCCGGCGCCGGCACGCTCGCGATCTACGCGCTGGTGAGCCTGGCGGCGCTCTTGCGGTTCACAGCCGCGCTTGCCGGCGCCTACACGGCGTTGATAACTTCGCTTGCCGGGTTCGCCTGGTCCGCCGCGTTCGGCCTGTTCGCCCTGCTGTACGGACCGCTGCTCGCTCGCCCGCGTACCCATTGAAAAACCATAACGAGGAGGATGACTGATGTTCAGCCGGTTCCCGCTGCGGGCTGCCGTCGTGGCGCTCGCTCTCGCCGCCTGCGGCAAGGAAAACCCGCCGCCCGATCCCTACGATCAATCGAAAATGGACCTCAAGCCGCAGCCGGCGAAAGTGACCGCCGAGCGGCACACCGGCGCCTTCGCCGAAGGCGCGGCGCTGAGCACCGGCCCGGCGCTGAAGCCGCTCGATCCCTCGCCGGTGAAGACCATCCGCCTCGATACCACGCACAAGATCATCGAGATCGCCCCCGGCGTGAAGTACAGCGCCTGGACCTTCGGCGACCAGGTGCCCGGCCCGACGATCCGCGCGCGCGTCGGCGACAAGATTCGCTTCTCGATGACCAACCGCTCGGACGAGGCCGTCCCCGGCGTGCGGATGACCGCCGCGCCGATGATGCACTCGATGGATTTCCATGCGGCGATGGTGTCGCCCCAGGACAAATACCGCTCGATCGCGCCGGGGCAGACGATCGAGTTCGAGTTCACGCTCAACTATCCGGGCGTGTTCATGTACCACTGCGGCACGCCGATGATCCTCGAGCACATCGCCTCGGGCATGTACGGCGCGCTCGTAGTCGAGCCGCGCAGCGGCTATCCGACCAAGGCGGATCGCGAGTACGTGGTCATCCAGAGCGAGTTCTACGCCAAGGCGCCGCCCAAGGGCAGCAAGTCGGACGTATACACGCTCGACGGCGAGGCAGTGCGGGGCGCGCGGCCGAACTACACGGTGTTCAACGCGCGCTACAACGGCATGGTGGACTCGCCGCTCGCCGCGAAGCCCGGCGAGCGGGTGCGGCTCTTCGTGCTGAACGTCGGTCCTAGCAAGACCTCGAGCTTCCACGTCGTGGGCACGATTTTCGACCGCGTCTGGATCGACGGCAACCCGGACAACCAGTTCCGCGGCATGCAGACCGTGCTGCTCGGCTCCTCGAGCAGCGCGATCGTCGAGTTCGTGATCCCCGAGGCCGGCTCCTACATCATGGTCGACCACCATTTCGCCAACGCCTCGCAGGGCGCGCTCGGGCTGATCTCCACCGAGGCGAAGCCGGCGCGCAGCGAGCTCGAGCACCACAACTTCCCCGCCTCGCCGCAGCCGACCGATGCCGCGGCCGCGCAGGGCAAGCTCGACTTCGAGAGCAAGTGCTTCGCCTGCCACTCCATGGGCAACGGGCGCAAGCTCGGCCCCGACCTCGCCGGCGTGACGAAGCGGCGCAGCGCCGACTGGATCGAGCGCTGGCTCAAGTCGCCCGAGGAGATGCTCGCCAAGGACGACCAGGCGAAGGCGCTGCTCAAGGAGTACAACAACGTGCCGATGCCGAACCAGAACCTCTCGGCGCAGGAGATCCGTCAGTACCTGAAGTACTTCCAGTGGTACGACGCGCAGCCGCCCGGCTCGGTGCAGGCCTCGGGCGGGGGGCACTGATATGCGAACGATAGCTTTCGCTTTGATGGCCGCTCTTGCGGCACCGGTGATGGCTTGCGGCTACTGCGTCGAGGACAAGATCGCCGCGGTGTACGACTACGCCAGCGTCACGCAAGCGGCGGCGCAAAAGCACACCGTCGCCTACTTCGCGATCGATGGCACGATCCGCGACTCCGCTTCATCTCTCAAGACGATGATTGAACGGACCAGAGGCGTGGAAAACGGGTCGGCGCGCATCTCCGTCGAAGCGCGGGCCGTCGCCGTCAGCTTCGACCCGCGCCGCACGCCGCTCGCCGCGATCCAGAGCGCGCTCGAAAAGGCGCTCAAGCCGCGCGGGCTGACGTTGCTGTTGCTCGATACGAAATAGTCCGTTATCGGCCAAGAGGGGACATCCCGCAACTACCCGGTAACGTTTCAGTGTTAGCGAGCGTCGGATGCAAGAGGTATCCCGAGTGCTTTGCTCACGTCGTCATCCACGGTACGATGATTTCCAACTCCCCAAACGCCGCACGGTACGTCACGTCGGGGCGACTGTTCCCGCCCCAGTTCATCGTGGTGCCTCCCTCGGCTATCAACAAAGCAATGGCCGGGCAAGACATCCGCGTCTGTAAGTGGTCGGTGTTCGATCTTCTGGAAATACCCGAGCGTCCAAGGCTTCTGATTCAGAAATGCCGGCGCGATCAGCAGGTCGGTTGCTACCAGGGTCGGTACTCTATGTGGATCGGATGACGAAGGCCGATAGATGTACACGAGGTTGCAAACCACGCCAGGCAAGACCGTCGCGTCCGCGCGGATTAGTCGCCCAAACAAATATTCGCCGGCACGCGCTTGCAAGGCGAAGATGTCTCCCGGTAGGCGTGGTTTGCGGGAAGGCTGAAGCACGCGCAGATTCGTCGGAGCCGTCATGCGGCGAACTTTATTGATGCGTGGAAATTGTCCCCTCTGGGTTGCGGATTCAATGAGTCGATGCAACACACTACTCTAAAAAGGGGGAGGTGTTGCCGATGCAGCGCAGATCGAGAATCCGCTACACGGAGAACCAGAAGGCCTTGATGTGGGAGCGCTGGCGGAAGGGCGACTCTCTGCATCAAATCGCTCAGCTGTTTGACCGGCACCATCCGTCGATACAGCGAATCCTGGCGGCGAGCGGCGGCATCCGCCCGCCGCAGCGACGACGATCCCGGCTATCCCTGACGCTGGCCGAACGCGAAGAGATCTCGCGTTCTGTTGTCGCCGGCCGGTCGGTCCGCAGCATTGCCATCTCGCTGGAGCGAGCGCCCTCGACGGTCAGCCGAGAGATCAGGTGCAATGGCGGACGTGCAAGCTACCGGGCCAGCCAGGCCGAGCAAGCCGCGTGGGATCGAGCGTGCCGACCCAAGGTCTGTAGACTCGCCGGGAATCGAGCGCTGGCCCGCCTCGTTGCGGAGAAGCTCCAGTTGGAGTGGTCGCCGCAGCAGATCGCCGGGTGGCTGAAGCGTACCTATCCGCACGACCCGAGCTGCCAGGTGTCACACGAGACGATCTACCGCAGCCTGT
>DASQYN010000029.1:0-7517 GCA_035639215.1 Burkholderiales bacterium | reverse complement strand
CCTGCCGCAGGATGCGCTTGGTGGTCAGGCCGCGCACGCGCAGCGCGTCCGGAAGCGTCGAGACGTACTCGGCGAGGCGGTGGTCGACGAACGGCGCCCGCAGCTCGAGCGACGCCGCCGTCGTCATGCGCTCGGCGCGCTCTAGCAGGTTGTCGGGCAGCCAGCCGACCTGCTCGTAGTAGAGGATGCGGCGCAGCGGGGACGATTTGTTTTCCCAGTGGGTGTCTTCCGGGGGCAGTGCGATGGGAATGACGAACAGGCCGCCCGGCCGCGCCGGCTTGGGCGCGAAGCCGCGCAGGAAGGTATGGCGGCGGTAGCCGCCGAGCACCTCGTCGCCGCCGTCCCCCGAGAGCGCGACCCGCAGGCTGCGCGCCGCGTGGCGCGCGAGGAGATGCAGCGCGATGTCGGACGGACGGCTGAACGGCGCGTCGCGGCTCGCCACGAGCTGCGGCAGGTTGGCGAGCAGCTCGCGCGGCTGCAGCACCAGCTCGTGGTGCTCGGTGCCGAAATGCTGCGCCAGCTTCGCCGCCGCGCCGAGCTCGCTTCGCCGGTCCTCGGCGAGCCCGACCGAGAAGGTGGCGAGGCGATCGCGATGCCGCTTCGCGAGCGCGACGATCGCCGCCGAGTCGTAGCCTCCCGAGAGCAGCATTCCCGCGGCGCCGGCGGCGGGAAGGGAAACGCGCACCGCCTCGTCGAGGCGCTCGATGAACCCCTCCACCGGCTCGCCGGGCCGGCGCCGGTGCGCGGCCGCCTCGCCGTCGGGGACGTTCCAGTACCGCACCTCGCGCAGGTTGCCGAATTGCCAGAGGAGATAGCCGGCCGGCGCGAGCTTGCGCACGCCGCGAAGCAGCGTGCGCGGCCCGCGCACGTACCCGGCGGCGAGGTATTCGCCCACCGCCGCGACGTCCACTTCCGGCTTCACCTCGCGCAGCCGCAGCAGCGCCTTCGCCTCGGAGGCGAAATAGAGCGCGCCCGCCGCCTCGTGCAGGTAGAGCGGCTTCTGCCCGAAGCGGTCGCGCGCGAGCATCAGGCGCTCCTTGCGCGCGTCCCAGATTACGAAGGCGAAAGCGCCGCGCAGCTGCTTGACCACCTCCTTGTCCCAGTACTGGTAGGCCCGCAACAGCACTTCCGCATCGGCACCGTCGCGAAACGAGAAGCCGCGTCGAGTAAGCTCGGCGCGCAGCTCCGCGGCATTGAGGATCGCGCCGTCGAGCGAAAGCGAGATCCGCGAGGCGGCGTCGCTCAGCGAGGCGGCGAGCACGACCGAGCGCCGCGGGCTGCGGTCGATGACCGCGGAGAGCGTCTCGCCGTTCGTGCGGTGCGCGAGCGCCTGCGCCATCGCCGCCAGGCCGGCGGGATCGGCACAGCCGCGGGCGCTCGCCCAGCCGGCGATGGCGCTCACGGCCTAGAGCGCGGCGCGCGGCCGGGGCGCCGCGGTGAGCGTGAAGTAGAGCGCCGAGAGCTCGGCGGCCAGCCGCTCCAGCGAAAAGACCGCGGCGACCCGCCTGCGGCAGGCGGCGCTCATACGGGCGAGCAGGATGCGCGCGTGCGCAAGGCGCGCCATCGCCTCGGCGATGGCGCAGGCGTCGCGCGGCTCGATCAGCAGGCCGTGCTCGTTCGGCGTCACGACCTCCGGGATGCCGCCGACGGCGCTCGCCACCGGCACCACGCCCGCGGCCATCGCCTCGAGGAGCACGCGCGGCACGCCGGCGCGGTAGGCGGCGAGCACCAGCACATCGGCCTGGGAAAGCAGGCGCGCCTTCTCGCCGTCGCTCGCTTCGCCGACGAACGCCACATCGCGCGCGAGGCCCGCCTCCGCGACCTGATGGCGCAGTCGCGGCTCTTCCGGCCCGTTGCCGGCGAGCACCAGGCGCGCGGCGAGGCCGCGCCCGCGCACCAGACGCAGCGCCTCGATCGCTTCCGGAAGGCCCTGCTCGCGCACCAGGCGGCCGAGGTAGACGAGCCGCAGCGGCGAGTCGGCAGAGAGCGGAGCGCGGTTGTAGCGCTGGTAGGGCGTGCATTCGATTCCCGGCGCGATGTGCACGACGAGCTGCGCCGGAAGGCATTCGCGGTACGCCTCGGCCTCGGCGGCCGAAGGCGCGATGAGCGCATCGGGCAGCGCCGCCGCGGCGCGCTGCCAGGCCGGCAGAGGTCGCGCGGGCAGCGCACCGCCGTGCATCTCGCAGACCACGCCCGCGCCGCAGAGCTTCGCCGCGGCGATGCCGGCGAGCGCGCCCGGCCGGCCGAGCGCGGCGAGCGAGGTGTGCAGGTGCACGAGCGCCGCGCCGCTCTGCAGTACCGCCGCGCCGAGCGAAAGCGCGTTCCCCCCGGCGAAAGGCAGCAGCTGATAGCGCGCGGCGAGCCGCGCGGCGAGAAGCCGCTCCAGGCCGCGGCCGGCGTACAGGATCGTGGGGCGCTTCACGCGGCTTTCTTGAGCGGCGGCGCGCCTTCGCTTTGCGAGGCGGCGAGCGCGTTCACGCCCGCGGCAGCGTAGACCTCCTCCAGGCGCGCGAGCACGCGCTCCGGCGCGAAGCGCAGCCGCGCCGATTCGCGCGCCGCGGCGCCGATGCGCTCGGCGAGCGGCCGGTCGAGCAGCAGCCGCTTCAGGCGCCGCTCGAGCCCCGTCTTGTCTCCGGGCGCGACGAACACGCCGCTCACCCCTTCCTGCACCACCTCGGGAATGCCGCCCACCGGCGAGACGATCGGCGGCACGCCGGCGCTCATCGCCTCGATCAGGCTCACCGGCAGCGCCTCGTCGTAGGAAGGCAGCGCGAAGGCCGCCGCCGTCTCGAGCAGCGCGCGCTTGCCCGAAGGCCCGACCCAGCCGGTGAACTTCACCGCGTCGGCGATGCCGAGGCGCTCGGCGTAGCGCGCCACGCCGACGCGGTCGCCCTCGCCCGCGCACACCAGCCGCACGTCGGGCACCGCCGCGCGCACGCCGGCCAGCGCGTCGAGCAGATCGTAGATTCCCTTCGCCGCTTCCAGGCGGCCGAGGAAGAGCACGACGTTCGGCCGCGCCGCCGGCGCCGCGACCTGCACCATGCAGGGCGGCGGCACGCAGAGCACGTGCGCGTTGCGCTCGAGGCTCTTCACCCAGATGCGCTGCGCCTCGCAGGCGACCACCACGCAGGCCGCGTGCTGCAGGAGCGCTCGCGCCTCGCTGCCGAAGCCGGGTCCGTGGAGCTGCACGATGAGCGGGCGGCGCGCCGCCACGGCCGCCGCGACGAAGGGCGCCTGGTGCCAGAAGGCCGCCTTCGAGAGGTGCGCGTGGACCGCCATGCGCGGGTGCCGCACGAGCGCGAGGGCGAAATCGCGCGTCGCTTTCGCAAAAGTATGCACGCCGTGGAAAACCGAGCCGTCGCTGCTGGTCGCCAGATATTCGATGGGCCAGCGCGAGAACAGGCCGTGCGCGCGGTAGGCCTCGACGACCGAGGCGACGGCGCCGCGCGTGCCCGGCGCGGCGCCGAGCATGACGATGTGGGAGTGGAGGCGGGTTTTCATAGGCGGCTAGATTCGCCTGCGCCGTACGAACGCATCCACCACGGCGAGATCGCCCGCCCGGTTCATGGTGTGCAGCCCGAGCAGGCCGCTCGCCGCCGGCGGCACGATGCGCTCGACCTGGCGCTCGGCGTATTCCTGGCCGGTGAGCTTGACGACGCGGTGCAGGGCGAGCCCGGCGCCATAGCGCGGCACGCAGACCTGCGCCGGCCGGTAGAGGTTGCCGTTCTTCACGAACAGCCGGCCGGCCGGGCGGCTGCAGCGCGGGTCGGACTTCACGGGGTTGCGGGCGTGCGGCTGCCAGTCGCCTTCCAGCCGCTCCGCCGAGAAGAGGCAGAGCTCGTCGTCGAAGAGCCGGCTCTCGCCCGCCGCGCAGTTGGCGAACATCCACCAGCGCTCGCCCGAGCGGTGCAGCGTCGCATCGACGCAGCGCACGCCTTCGAGCAGGCGCCGCTCCAGGCGCCACTTCGCCGGAAACTCGACGCAGCGCCACAGCTCCACCGTGCGGTTGCGCGAGCTCTCCGGGATCATGAAGAGCGCGCCCTCGTGCTCGAAGACGAACGGGTACGAGAGGTGATAGTCGCGCTCGAGCACTTTCACCGGCGCCGACCAGCGCCCGCCGCGGTCGACCTCGATCATGGCGATGTGGCCCTTGCGCGTGGCGAACGGCACCTCTTCGAAGAAGACGTAGTGGCGGCCGTTCTTCTCCAGCGCGAACGGATCGGCCCAGTCGCGATCCCGGGGCGGCATGACGCGCGTGAAGCCGCTCAGATCGGGCGCCACCGCGGGTCCCCCGTGGCGGTCGAAGGCGAAGGCGAGGAACCATTGCTCGACGCCGAGCAGCTTCTCGGCGCCGCGCGCGAGCAGCCGCGAGCCGATCCTCAGGGCCTCGGCGCCGGCGAGCGGCCGCGGCTTGGGGCGCGAAGCGAGCGGCCGGCAGGCCTGCAGCCAGGCGTGCCCGGAGCGATGCAGCTCGCGCAGCGCCCGCTCGGCGAACTCGCCGGTCTTGCGCAGGTGGTCGCGGTTGCGCGCCACCGAGAACGGATAGGTGCGCGACCAGGACTGGTAGGCGAGCCGCGGCGGCGCGCCCGGCGAGAGGCGCACCTTCAGCCCCGAGCCGGTGAGCGGCTCGGCGCGCGCCACCTCGCGCACGCCCGCCGCCGCCTCGTCGTCGAGTCCCTCGGCGCCGAAGCAGAAGCGCCACACGCCGTAGCGCGCGACGCCGTCGAGCGCGGCGTCGTCGAGCGCGCCGAGCGCGAAGGCCACATCGAGCTCGCCGGCCGCGCCGCGGCGCAGATGCGCGGCGAGGTCGACGCGCTCCGAGGGGTCGGCGCCGAAGAGCCTGCGGTCGATCGCGTTATAGAGCTGCCAAGCCGCGCCCAAGGACGCCGCCGGCCCGTTCCCGGTCTCGACCAGCACCACGTCGGCGAAGTCCGAGGCGGCGACGCGCGCCAGCGCCTCGGCGATCCAGCGCGGCTGCAGGCGCGAGTCGGCGTACACGCCCACGCGCAGGCGGCGCGGCTGCGGGCACTTCGATAGCGCCGTCAAGGGAGAGGGTCCCAACTACAGCCTCCACACCCGCAGGCCTTCCCTGCGCAGCGCCGCGGCGTCGAGCACGCTCTTCACGTCGATCACGCAGCCCGAGCGCACTACCTTCTCGAGCAGCGCGCCGGTCGGCAGCTCGAGGTAGCGGCGGTGCGCCACCGCGAGGATCAGCGCGTCGGCGGCCGGCAGCGACTCCCAGTCGACGAGGCGCACGCCGTACTCGTGCAGGGCGTCCTCGGCGCTCGCCGCGGGATCGTGCACGTAGGTCTCGACGCCGAACTCGTGCAGCTCGCGGACGATGTCGATCACCTTGGAGTTGCGGATGTCGGGCACGTCCTCCTTGAAGGTGAGGCCGAGCACGTTGACGCGCGCGCCCTTGATGTTGCGCCCGGCGTGGATCATCTGCTGCACCGTCTTCCTCGCGACATGGCTGCCCATGCCGTCGTTGATGCGCCGGCCGGCGAGGATCACCTCCGGGTGGTAGCCGAGCAGCTCGGCCTTGTGCGTGAGATAGTAGGGATCGACGCCGATGCAGTGCCCGCCGACCAGGCCGGGCTTGAACGGCAGGAAGTTCCACTTGGTCGAGGCGGCCTTCAGCACCTCGCCCGTGTCGAGGCCCATCTTCTCGAAGATGATCGCCAGCTCGTTGACGAAGGCGATGTTGAGGTCGCGCTGCGTGTTCTCGATCACCTTCGCCGCTTCGGCGACGCGGATCGAGGGGGCGCGGTAGACGCCCGCCTTCACCACCGAGGCGTAGAGCTCGGCGACCTTCTCCAGCGTCGCCGCGTCGTCGCCGGAGACCACCTTCAGGATGCTTTCGAAGCCGTGCTTGCGGTCGCCCGGGTTGATGCGCTCGGGCGAATAGCCGACGTGGAAGTCCTGCTTCCAGCGCATGCCCGAGGCGCGCTCGAGGATCGGCACGCACACTTCCTCGGTGGCGCCCGGATAGACGGTCGACTCGTAGACGACGATCGCGCCCGGCTTCAGATAGCGGCCGACCGTCTCGCTCGCCGACTCGAGCGGCGACAGGTCGGGCTGGCGCGCCGCGTTGATCGGCGTCGGCACGGCGACGATGATGAAGTCGGCGCGCGAGAGCTCGGCCGGATAGCGGGTCACCGAAAGCGCCTTCGCCTCGAGCAGCTGCGCGGTGGCCACCTCGCCCGTCGCGTCGACGTGGTGGCGCAGGTTCTCGACGCGCTTCTTCGACAGGTCGTAGCCGATCGTCGGCCGCTCGCGGCCGAAGGCCACCGCGACCGGCAGGCCGACGTAGCCCAGGCCGACCACCGCGACCGCCGCGAGCGCCGGCTGCAAAGAGGATTTTTCTTCCCTGACCACCGTGTCAAGCATTGGCAACCCTTTTTTCCTGCCTGCCAGGCGCGAGATTTTCCGCGTACCAATCGATGGTCCGCTCTAGTCCCTCCATGATTCGAACGGCGGGTCGGTAGCCGAGTAGCCGCTCGGCCTTCGACGTATCGGCGCGCGAGAACTGCAGGTCGCCCTTGCGCGGCTCGCGGTGCACCGCTCTGGCCTTCCCCGCCTGGGGAACTCGCCTCGCCACGACCTGCTTGATCAGATCGAAGAGCTGGAGCAGCGACGTCTGGTCGCCCAGCGCGATGTTGTAGGCCTGGCCGAGCGCCGCCGGGTCCTCAACGGTCGCGGCGAGCAGGTTCGCCTGCACTACGTTGTCGACGTGGCAGAAGTCGCGCGCCGCGCTGCCGTCGCCGTTGATGTAGGCCGTGCCGCCGGTGAGCAGCGCCTGGATCCAGGCCGGGATCACCGAGGCGTAGGCGCCGTGCGGGTCCTGGCGCGGGCCGAAGACGTTGAAATAGCGCAGGCCGATACTCCGGAACCCGTAGCAGGCGTCGAACACGCCGGCGAAGAGCTCGTTCACGTGCTTGGTCAGCCCGTAGGGCGACACGGCGCGGCCGATCACGCCTTCTACCTTGGGCAGCGCCGGGTGGTCGCCGTACACTGCGCTCGAGCTCGCGTAGACGAAGCGCGAGACGCCCGCGTCGCGCGCCGCGACCAGCATGTTGACGAAGCCGTTGACGTTCGCCTCGGTGCTGGCGATCGGGTCGTCGATCGAGCGCGGCACGCTGCCGAGCGCGGCCTGATGCAGAACGACGTCCACGCCCTGGCAGGCGCGCCGGCAGGCGTCCAGGGAACGGATGTCGCCCTCGATGAAGCGAAAGCGCGGCGATTGCAGGGCAAGCAGGTTGGCGCGCTTGCCGGTCGCGAAGTTGTCCAGCCCGACCACCTGCTGCCCGAGGCCGAGCAGGCTCTCGGCGAGGTGCGAGCCGATGAAGCCGGCGACGCCGGTGACGAGCCAGGCGCGCGGCGAACGCCTAATGCGCTGGCGCGCGTTTTCGTACGTGCTCATGTTTTCTCCTTGGCAATGCGATTTCGGCGAGCAGCGCCTCGTAGCGGTCGACCATGGCGTGCTCCGAGAACCGCGCTTCGACCGTGCCGCGCGC
>DASQYN010000028.1:0-30147 GCA_035639215.1 Burkholderiales bacterium | reverse complement strand
GTCATCACCAGGACGTCGCAGAAATATCGAGAGGCGCTCGAGCGGCTTACCGGGAGGAAGATCGCGTGATTGGCATCGTGATGGGGTCGTCGTCGGACTGGGAGACGATGAAGGCGGCGGCGAAGATGCTGCAGGAATTCGGCGTTCCCTTCGAAGCGAAGGCGATGTCGGCGCACCGCACGCCGCACGCGGTAGCCGAATGGGCCGCGGCGGCCGACCGCAACGGCATGAAGGCGATCATCGCCGCGGCGGGCGGCGCCGCGCACCTTGCCGGCGTCGTCGCCGCGCACACCACGCTGCCGGTGCTCGGCGTGCCCATGCCATCCAAGCACCTGCAGGGGCTCGACTCGCTGCTCTCCACGGTGCAGATGCCGAAGGGCATCCCGGTCGCCACCTTCGCCATCGGCGAAGCGGGCGCCGCCAATGCCGCGCTGTTCGCGGTCGCGCTGCTCGCGCTCTCGCACGAGAAATACGCGAAGAAGCTCGCCGAGTTCCGCCACAAGCAGACCGAAGCGGTCCTCAAGGCCGAGCCGCTCAAGCTGTGAATGCCGAGGTCCGTCGTGCCGCGGAGATCCTCCGGCGCGGCGGCCTCGTCGCTTTTCCCACCGAGACGGTTTACGGGCTCGGCGCGGACGCCTCGAATCCGGCCGCGATCAAGCGCCTCTACGCAGTGAAGCGCCGGCCGGCCGAGCATCCGGTGATCGTGCATTTCGCCTCGGCGGACGAGGCGTTCCGCTGGGCGCGCGAAGTGCCGGCCGGCGCCCAAACGCTCGCCCGGCGCTTCTGGCCTGGCCCGCTGACGCTGATCCTCAAGCGCTCGCCGCTCGCTCACGGCTTCGTCACCGGCGGGCAGGAGAACGTGGGGCTGCGCATTCCTTCCCATCCGGTCGCTCATCAGCTGCTTCTTGCTTTCGGGAACGGCGTGGCGGCGCCTTCCGCCAACCGCTTCGGCCACGTCTCGCCGACCACGGCGGCGCACGTGCGCGAGGACCTCGGCAAGGACGTCGACCTGGTGCTCGAAGGCGGCCCGAGCGAGGTCGGCATCGAGTCGACCATCGTCGATTTCTCGAGCGGCTCGCCGGTACTGCTGCGGCCGGGACACCTTACCAAGGCCCACCTGGAATCGGTGCTTGGCGCATCGATCGGCGAAAAGGGACGAGCGTCTCCAAGACACTCCGGGGGACTCGAGCGGCACTACGCGCCGAAAACGCCGGCGCGACTGGTGGCCACGCACGAGCTCGATCGCGAGATCGCCAAACTGGGTAACAAAGTTGCGGTGCTTGCGTTCTCGCGCCCCGACGAGCGCGTCGACTTCTGGCTGCGCGTGCCCCGCGAGCCGCAGGCCTTCGCGCAGCGCCTTTACGCCGCGCTTCGCGAGCTCGACGGCGCCGGCTGCGAGGCGATCCTCATCGAATCGCCGCCCGATGCGCCGGAATGGGCAGCAGTTCTCGATCGCTTGCGCCGCGCCTGCGGATAATTCGGGGTCAGGATCGCAATTCACCCGTGCTTGGTCGAACGCTCATATTTCTCTCGCTCGTGCTCAGCGCTTGCGCACATACCTCGGTGTCCCTGAACACGGGCACGGGCGCCGCGCCGAGCGGATCCACGATCGTCAGCAGTGGCGCCGGATTGCAGGTGCACGCGACCGGCGGCGCGGCGGCCGCGATTGTCGTCACTGGGATTGCGGTGGGCGTGGCACAGCAGGCGAGCGATCCGCAGCCTTCCGGTTACGGGAGCTTCTCGGGCTGGTTCTGGGGCCGCCCGGCGCCGGCGATGGACCCGACGCGCACGGTGAACGAGCAGGACTGCACCCAGCCGATCGCCGACTCAGGCAATCTCCGCTGCCGCTAGAGCTTCAGGCTCACCGCATCGCTAACGAGGCGGCGTAGCTCGTTCTTCAGCTTGGCCCGGACTCGCCGATGTGCCGGGCTGGCGTTCAGGTTCTTCAGCTCCCACGGGTCCTTCTCGAGGTCGTAAAGTTCGTCGAGCTCACCAGCACGGCCGCGGTTGACCCAGTGGATGTATTTGTAGCGGTCGGTGCGGATGGCCTTATAGGTCATGCCGACGAGCCACGGCATCGCCTGCTCGGCCCAGTACTCGATGAGGATCGACTTCCGCCAGTCACGCGGCTTCTTGCCGCGCAGAACGGGAACGAGCGAGCGGCCCTGGATCTGCGGCCCCGGCTTGCCGCCGGCGAGCTCGATCAGCGTGGGAGCGATGTCTTGGCAGATCACGAGGTTTCGGGGTTTGCGCGGTTTCCTGATGAGTCGTGGAAAACGAACGGCGAATGGCGAGCGTATGCCGGCTTCGTAGGCGAAGCGCCGCTCCGGTCCCAATCCATGCTCGCCGAAGAAGTAGCCGTTGTCGCCGAGGAAAAGGACGAGCGTGCGGTCGAGCTCACCCGAGCGCTCGAGCCGCTCGAAGATCCGACCGACACCTTCGTCGACAGAGGCCATCATCGCGGCGCGCAAGCGGATCTCCTCCTGGCTGCCGGCGTGGATCGGCTCGAGGAGCCGGCGCGAGCGCTCGGAGCGCTTGAGCTCGAAGGCTTCGGCCCAGGCGGGCTTCTGCTTCGCCACCTTCTCCGGCGGCAGCATGTTCGGCAGCTTCGGGAAGCGGCAGCCCCGGTAGAGGTCCTTGTGCCGCTCGGCCGGGACATAGCCGACGAGGTCGAGGGTGCCGTCGGCCGCCTGCTCGGCATCGGGATGGACGGCCTTGTGCGCGAGAAAGAGCGAGAAGGGCTTCGCCCGCTTGCGCGCCAGGAACTCGAGCGCGTAGTCGTTCAGCAGGTCGGTGATGTACCCGCTCTTCTGCTCGTAGGTGCCGTTGATGTTGAGCTTCGGATCCTGCAGGCGGCCGTGGCCGTCGAAGGAGATCCAATGGTCGTAGCCGGGACGCGGCCGACCGTCGTTGCCCATGTGCCACTTGCCGACGTGCGCGGTCTCGTAGCCTAGCTCCTGCAGCACGCGGTGGTAGTTCGGCAGGCGGTGGCTCATCGCGTCGCGCGCCACGTTGTCGATGATGCCGTGCCGGCTCGCGTACTGCCCGGTCATGATCGAGGCGCGGTTCGGCGAGCAGATCGGCGTGGTATGGAAGGCCCGCTCGAAGAGCGCGCCTTCGCGCGCGATACGGTCGATGTGCGGCGTCTTCATGTACGGATGGCCGCCGGCGCCGAATTCGTCGAAGCGCAGGTCGTCGATCAGGATGACCAGAAAATTGGGTTTTTTCATCGCTCTATACCAGGACCGCCTATCGAAGAGCTCGAGATCCTCTAGGCGGCCTGCGGGCGAATAGAATAGCCGCTTCCCACGTTTTTGCTCAGCGGAGCCAGCGGTGATTCATTTCGTAGTGCACGAGGAAGGCGACGGCGTCGGCGTGGTCGTCGTCGAAGGTGTGAAGGCCGGCCAGCCTCTGTCGGGCTGGATCATGGAGGACGACAAGGACCTCCAGGTGCTCGCGAAGAGCGACATTCCGATCGGCCACAAGGTCGCCCTGCGCGACTACAAGCCGGGCGACACGGTGATCAAGTACGGCGTCGACATCGGCAAGGTGGTGCAGCCGATCGCCAAGGGCGAGCATCTGCACGTGCATAACCTCAAGACCAAAAGGTGGTAACGAGGGTGGCAACGCAAATGGAACTTTCGAAAGCGACTTTCTGGGGCTACAAGCGCGAGAACGGGCGCGTCGGCGTCCGCAACCACGTCATCATCCTGCCGGTCGACGATCTCTCGAACGCGGCCGCGCGGGCGGTGGAGAACGCCGTCAAAGGCACGATGGCGCTGCCGCACCCCTACGGGCGGCTGCAGTTCGGCGCCGACCTCGACCTTCACTTTCGCACGCTGATCGGCACGGGCGCCAACCCGAACGTCGCCGCCGTGATCGTCATCTGCATCGAGGACCAGTGGGCGAAGAAGGTCGCCGACGGCATCGCGGCGACCGGCAAGCCGGTCGCCTACTTCGGCATCGAGCAGCACGGCGACCACGACACCATCCTGCGCGCCTCGAAGAAGGCCAAGGAGCTCGTGCAATGGGCGAGCGAGCTGCGCCGCGAGGAGCGGCCGCTCAAGGACCTCTGGGTATCGACGAAGTGCGGCGAGTCCGATACCACCTCCGGCTGCGGCTCGAATCCGACCGTCGGCAACGCCTTCGACAAGCTCTACCCGCACGGCGTGACGCTGGTCTTCGGCGAGACCACCGAGCTCACCGGCGGCGAGCACCTCGTCGCCGCGCGCTGCCGCAACGACGAGGTGAGGAAGCGCTTCCAGTTCATGTTCGACCGCTATCAGGACGTGATCAACCGCCACAAGACCAACGACCTCTCGGATTCGCAGCCGACCAAGGGCAACATCGCCGGCGGCCTCACGACCATCGAGGAGAAGGCGCTCGGCAACATCCAGAAGATCGGCCGCAAGTGCATGGTCGACGGCGTGCTCGACAAGGCCGAGACGCCGACCGGCCCCGGCCTTTGGTTCATGGACTCCTCTTCGGCGGCCGCCGAGATGGTGACGCTGTGCGCCGCCTCGGGCTACGCGGTGCATCTCTTCCCCACCGGCCAGGGCAATGTGATCGGCAACCCGATCCTGCCGGTGATCAAGCTGTGCGCGAACCCGCGCACGGTGCGCACGATGTCGGAGCACATCGACGTGGACGTGTCCGGGCTGCTGAGGAAAGAGCTGACGCCGGACCAGGCGGGCGACAAGCTGCTCGAGTGCCTGTTCCGCACCGCCAACGGCCGCCTCACCGCCGCCGAGGCGCTCGGCCATCGCGAGTTCGTCCTGACCAGGCTGTACGAAAGCGCCTGAAGCCGCATCCGTTCTTCGAGCGCCAGCGGCGCGCGCATATCGACGGCCCCTTCACGGCTGAGGAGGTGGCGCTCGCGCTGCGCCACGTCTCGCTGCCGCTCGAGGCGCTGCGCTACGACGTGACGCCGGTCGGGCTGCACTACACGCTCTCGCATTTCGACATCCCGCGGCTCGAGGCCGCCGCCTACCGCTTGACGGTCGGCGAGCGCCAGTTCTCGCTCGCCGACCTGCAGGCGATGCCGGCGAAGACGCTGCGCGTCACGCTGGAATGCGCGGGAAACGGCCGCGCCGGCTTCACCCCGCGCTATCCGAGCATGCCGTGGCGGTACGGCGGGGTGAGCACGGCGGAGTGGACCGGTGTCGCTTTGCGTACCGTCCTGGAACGCACTGGGGTCCCAGGCGGGGCGAAGGAAATCGCTTTCTTCGGCGCCGATCGCGGCTTCGATTCGGGCGTGGAGCATCACTTCGGCCGCAGCCTGAGCGTGGCCGAGGCGATGCAGCCGGAGGTGCTGCTCGCCTGGGCGATGAACGGCCAGCCGCTCGCCCCGCAGCACGGTGCGCCGCTCCGGCTCGTCGTTCCGGGGTGGTTCGGCATGGCGAGCGTGAAATGGCTTTCGCGCATCGAAGCGCTCGACCGGCCGTTCGATGGCTATCAGCAGGTCGTCGGCTATCGCTATACCAGGCAACCGGGAGAGGCGGGTACGCCGGTGCGGCACGCGCGCGTGAAGTCGCTCATCGCGCCCCCCGGCATCGCCGATTGGTATACGGGGCGGCGGCTGTTGGACGCCGGGAAGGTGACGCTCGAAGGGCGCGCCTGGTCGGGGGCCGGAGTGGCGGTGACGCGCGTCGAGCTCGGTGTCGACGGCGAGTGGCGCGCCGCCGAGGTCGAGCCGCCTTCGCAGCGCTTCGCCTGGCAGCGCTGGCGCGCAACATGGGACGCGTTGCCGGGCGAGCACGAGCTCGCGTGCCGCGCTGGCGACGCCGAGGGGGCCGAGCAGCCGCTCGAGCCGGACTGGAACCGTGGCGGCATGGGCAACAATGCCGTGCAGCGCCTGCAGGTGACGGTGCGATGAGCGCCACCCTGAAAGTGCGCGTCTGGAGAGGAGCGGCGCAAGGCGAATTCCAGGCCTTCTCGGTGCCGCGGCATCCCAGCCAGACCGTGCTCGACGTGGTCATCCACATCCAGCGCGCGCTCGATCCGACGCTCGCCTATCGCTACGCCTGCCGGGTCGGCATGTGCGGCTCGTGCGCGATGACGGTGAACGGCGCGCCGCGCTGGACTTGCCGGACGCACGTGGACCGGGTTTGCCAGAAGAATGAGCTGACGGTTGCGCCTTTGCGCAATCTGCCGGTGATCCGCGACCTCGTCACCGACATGCGCGAATTTTTCGACAAGTGGGCAAGCGCCAAGGGCCAGTTCGCCGGCGATCGCGGACGCAGCGATGATTTCGCGAAAGTCCCCCCGTCGACGCAGAATCGAAAAGCGGTAGACGCCGGAATCGAATGCATCGGCTGTGGCGTCTGCTACGCCGCTTGCGACGTCGTCGCGTGGAACCGGAACTATCTCGGACCGGCGGCGCTCAACCGCGCCTGGACGCTGGTCAACGACGAACGGGACCGGGAGCGCCTCGCGCGCCTTCGCGCGGTCGCCGGCGATGCCGGCTGCCATGCCTGCCACACGCACATGAGCTGCACGCAGCGCTGCCCGAAGCACCTGTCGCCTACTGCCTCGATCGCGGGGTTGAAGCGCGCCGTCGCGAAGGCCGCGCTGGAGGGCGAGCTGTGAGCACGCGCTCGGAGACGACGCTCTGGCTCGCGCAGCGCATAAGCGCGGCGGTGCTCGGCGTGTGCGTCGTGGTGCACCTCGCCACGATCGTTTATGCGGTGCGCGGCGGGCTTTCGGCCGCCGAGATCCAGGCGCGCACCCACGGCAATCACGCCTGGCTCGCCTTTTACTCGGTGTTCGTGCTCGCCGTCGCGGTGCATGCGCCGATTGGCCTTCGCGCCATCGCGATAGAGTGGCTGCGCTGGCGCGGCCGCGGCCGCGACATCGCGCTCGCCCTTTTCGCCGCGCTTCTCGCGTGGATGGGCCTGCGCGCGGCGCTCACGATGTTCCTGTGAGCAAGGCGCTCGCCCTTCTGCACCGGGTCTCCGGGCTGGCGCTCGCCGCCTTCCTGCCGCTGCATTTCTGGGCGCTCGGCAAGGGGCTCGAGCTGCAGTCGTTCCTCGCCTGGACCGAGCAGCCGCTCGTCAAGCTGGCCGAGTGGGGGATCGTCGTGCTGCTCGCCGTGCATCTCGGCGCCGGCCTGCGCGTTCTCGCGATCGAGCTGCTCGACTGGCACGAATGGCAGAAGAGCCTCGCCGCGGCCGCCGCGGCGCTCGCGCTCGCGGTCGGGCTCGCCTTCGCCCTCGCGCTGTAGAATCGGCGAAGGAGGTTTACCCGTGAAAGTTTTCAAGAACGGCAGAGTCTGGGCGGCGCTTGCGGCGCTCGTCCTGAGCAGCGCGGCGTGGGGCCAGTCGTGGCCGCAGAAGCCGGTGAAGTTCATCGTGCCGTTCCCGCCGGGCGGCGCCACCGACATCTCGGCGCGGCTGCTCGGCGAGAAGCTCGGACAGATCTGGGGTCAGACGGTCGTGATCGAGAACCGCGGCGGCGCGGGCGGCGGGGTAGGCGCCGCGGAGGCGGCGCGCGCCACGCCGGACGGCTACACGCTATTCTTTCCCTCGGGGTCGGTGATCACGGCGAATCAGCACATCTACGCGAAGCTCGCCTACGACCCGGAAAAGGACTTCGTGCCCGTCACCAACGTGGTGTCCGGGCCGCAGGTGCTCACCGTGCCGGCGAAGTCGCCTTTCAAGACCGTCAAGGACCTGATCGACTACGCGCGCGCCAATCCCGGCAAGCTCACCTTCGGCCATGCCGGCATCGGCTCGCAGACGCATCTCGCGGCCGAGAATTTTCTCTGGCAGGCGAAAATCGACGCGCTCGCCGTGCCCTATAAGGGGGAAGGCCCCGGCCACGCCGCGCTCGTCGCCGGCGAAGTCGACTTCTTCGTCGGCAACGTGGCTGCGGCGATCGGCCATATCAACGGCGGCCGGCTGCGCGCCCTCGGCGTGACGAGCAAGACCGAGGCGCCGCAACTTCCGGGCGTGCCGCCGATTGCCCGGACGGTTCCGGGATTCGAGAACGCCGGCTGGTTCGGCATCGTCGCGCCCGCCGGTACGCCGAAGGAAGTGATCCGCAAGGTATACGTGGACACGAAGACGGCGCTGCAGGCGAGCGACCTGCGCGGCAGGCTCTACGTGCAGGGGCTCGCGCCGGTCGGCAATACGCCCGAGGAGTTCGGCCGGGCGATCAAGGAAGAGACCGCGCTCTGGGCCAAGGTCGTCAAAGAGCGCGACATTCATGTGAAATGAGTGAAATGAGCGACCTCAGATGAGGATCGACCTTCGCCAGTTGGAGGAAGCGGCGAAGGCGCTGTACATCCGGGCGCTGAAGCAGCTGCCCCCGGACGTGAAGCAGGGATTCGACGCGCTCGCGGCGCGCGAGAGCGATGCCGGCGCGAAGCGCATGCTTGGCACCATGATGCGCAACATCGCGGTGGCCGAGTCGACCGACAACCTGCTCTGCCAGGACACCGGCATCCCGATCTACAACGTCTGGATCGGCCGCGGCGTCGAAGTGGACGGCGTCGCGCTGAAGGAGGCGATCCGCCGCGGCTGCGAGCGCGCGACGCGAGAGCATCCGCTGCGCTCCTCGGTCGTGCATCCGCTGACGCGCCAGAACCAGCACACCTCCACGGGACGCGGCGTGCCGGTGATCAACATCGACTTCAGCGAGGACGAGGCGCTCGTCCTGGAGATGATTCCGAAGGGCTCGGGCTCCGAGAACAACTCGTGGCTGCGCATGGCGGTGCCGGCCGAGGGCGTCGACGCGGTGAAAAGCTTCGTCATCGACTGCGTGCTCGACGCCGGCGGCAAGACCTGCCCGCCGACCATCGTCGGCGTCGGCATCGGCGGCACGGCCGACCTGTGCGTGCACCTTGCCAAGGTGGCGGCGACCCGGGCGCTCGGCACGAGCTGCGCCGATCCGGAGGGCGCGCGGCTCGAGCCCGAGCTCACCGCGGCGGTCAACGGGCTCGGCGTAGGACCCCAGGGGCTCGGCGGAGACGGCACCGCCTTCGCCGTGCACGTCGAGACCGCCGCGACGCACATCACCATGAACCCGGTGGCGGTGAACATGCAATGCCATTCCGCGCGCCGCGCGCGCGCCACTTTCCGCCCCTCGGGTCTCGAGTATGGCTTTTAGAGCCTTCGCCCTGGTTGCCTTCCTGGTTTTCCCGCTCGCCGGCCAAGCGGCGGAAGTCGCCGGCGTGCAGCTCGCCGACAAGGCGCAGGTGGAAGCGCGCGAGCTGGTCCTGAACGGCGCGGGCCTGCGCAAGCGGCTGTTCTTCAAGGTCTACGTGATCGGCCTCTACCTGCCGGAGAAGACGAAGGACGCGGCGGCCGTGCTCGCGCTCGCCGGCCCGAAACGGGTTTCGCTCCACATGCTGCGCGACGTCGGCGCCGACACGTTCTCGGAGGCGCTCGTCGAAGGCCTCAAGGCCAACCACTCGGAGGCCGACTACCAGGCGCTCGAGCCGCGGGTGAAGCAGCTCGAGGCGATCATGGCGCAGGTGAAGGAGGCGAAGAAGGGCATGACCATCGCGCTCGACTGGAGCGCCGGCGCGACGCGCGTCTCGATCGACGGGCAGCCGGCCGGTCAGCCGATCGCCGGCGAGGACTTCTATCGCGCGTTGCTGCGCATCTGGCTCGGCGAGCATCCGGTGCAGGACGACATCAAGCAGCAGCTGCTCGGCGGCTGATGTTCATCGGCCACTTTGGGGTCGCGTTCGCCGCGAAGCGCGCTGCCCCCACCGTCTCGCTCGGCACGCTTTTCATCGCCTGCGAGCTGGTCGATCTCCTCTGGCCGATCTTCCTCTTCGCCGGCATGGAGACGATGGCGATCGCGCCGGGCATCACGCGCTTTACGCCGCTCGACTTCCAGCACTACCCGTGGAGCCACAGCCTGCTGATGAGCGTCGTCTGGGCGCTGGTCTTCGGCGGCCTGTACTTCGCGGTGCGCCGGCGCTGGCTCACGGCGGCGGTCGTCGCGCTCGTCGTGCTGTCGCACTGGTTCCTCGACCTCGTGGTGCACCGGCCCGACCTGCCGCTCGCGCCCGGCAGCGACCTGAAGGTCGGCTTCGGCCTGTGGAACTCGGTCGCGGGGACGCTGCTGGTCGAAGGCGCGGTCTTCGTCGCCGGCTTCCGCTTCTACCTTGCCGGCTCGCAGGCCCTCGACCGCACCGGGCACTGGGCGCTCTACGGCCTGCTCGCCTTTCTCGTCCTCGCCTACATCGGCGCCGCCTTCGGCCCGCCGCCGCCGAGCGTCTCCGCGATCGCCTGGGTCGGGCTCGCTGGCGGGCTGGTGACCGGCGCCGCCGGATACTGGATCGATCGGCACAGAAGCGAAAAGGGCTGACGATGGCGCATTACGATTTCGACATGCCGATCAGCGAGCCGCAGGCGCGGGCGCTGCGCGTGCAGGACACCGTAACGCTCAACGGCACGCTGTTCGGCATCCGCGACGCGACGCAGATCCACATGTTCGACCGCGGGCGAAAGACGCGCTTCGAGCTTTCCGGTCACGCGGTGATCCACACTGCGCCAAACGTGCGCAAGGTCGAGAAGGACGCGCGCCATCCCACCGGCTACGCGCCGGTATGCATCGGCACCACGACGAGCGACCGCATGGAGCGCTTCACCCGGCCGCTGATGCAGCAGTACGGCGTGCGTCTCCTCATCGGCAAGGGCGGCCTGCGCGAAGGCTCCCTGCAATCCTTCAAGGACCTGGGCGGCGCATACCTAGCCATCATCGGCGGCACCGCGGCGCTCGAGACGACGTGGATAGAAGCGATCGAGGACGTCGACCTGGACGACCTCAACCCGGAGTCGCTGTGGAAGTTCCGGATACGCGGCTTCGGCCCGCTGCTCGTGGCGATGGACAGCCACGGCGCGAGCCTCTACGCGGCGGTGGACCGATCGGCGCGCAGCCGCCGCGCCGAGGCGCTGCGCAAGCTCGGCGTCAAAGGCTAGGGCCAGGCCGCAAAGGCCTAGGCGGCGATCGACCGAGCGTCGAGCGACGGCGACGAGGGCCGTTGCGCCTGGGACGCAATCTGCGCGGCTCGCAGGGCGACGGCGAACGGGGCGGCGCCATCGCCTTCGATCCACGCCTGGAGCTCAGCAAGCGGGCATCCCAGGCAACGGGCGAGCGCTTGCCATCCGCCGACGGTCTCGGCGGCGACGCGCAGGATCTGGCTGGTGGAAATGGTGTTCATGGTGTCTGAGGCCATCGAGAGGGGTTTGACGAGTATCCACTTCAAGTGTTTCGGCGGTTTGACGGCGAGCGCCACGGCTGCCGCCTAGAAGTGAATCGATCTCATCGCTGCCTGCCGCGTCTCCATGCCTTCGCTGCTCGAGAAGGCCTGCCGGAAGCACAGCCAGCCGCCATAGATGACGAATGTGGCGGCGCCGGCTTGAAGGGCGGTCATCACAAAGTCGGCGAGTGCTTTGGCGTCCATGGGTGTTTCCTCCTGTGGTGAGCCAAAGTACGCCGGCGAGCGCAGATCGGGTACGGCGAACGCCGCGAGTCGCCGGTGACTTATTCACCTGAGTGCGGCTCGGCGTTAAAATCGCCGCCGACCCAACACGGAGGAGCAGGGCAATGCACATCATCGCTCGCGCGCTGGCGCTTTTTGCCATCGCCACCACGGCACTGGCGCAGAACCTTTCGATCGGCACCGGCGGCACCGGCGGCGTCTACTATCCGCTCGGCGGCGGCATGGCCGCGGTGCTCTCGAAGTACGTCGACGGCATGCAGGCGACCGCCGAGGTGACTGGCGGCTCGGTCGCCAACCTGCAGCTCATCGGCACCGGCAAGCCCTACCTCGGCATGACCATGGCCGATGCGACGCTCGATGCCTACAAGGGGCAGGACAAGTTCAAGGGCAAGCCCGTGCCGGTGCGCACGCTGCTCGTCATGTATCCGAACCGCATGCACATCGTGACCATCGAGGGCACCGGCATCAACACGATCAAGGACCTCAAGGGCAAGCGCGTCTCCACCGGCTCGGGCGGCAGCGCGACCGAGGTGATGGCGTTCCGCGTGATCGAGGCGGCGGGGCTCGACAAGGACCGCGACATGAAGCGCGAGCGGCTCGGCGTGGCGGAGTCGGTGGACGCGATCAAGGACCGCAAGATCGACGCCTTCTTCTGGGTGGGCGGGCTGCCGACCGCGGCGGTCACCGACCTCGCCAATACCCCCGGCGTGAAGATCAAGCTCCTCGACCATGCGGAGCTCGTCCCGGCCATGAACAAGAAGTACGGGGAGCTTTATGTGGCCGACGTGATCCCGCACGACATGTACCACGGCATGGGCAAGGACAACCACATCGCCTCGGTGAACAACCTGCTCGTCGCGCATCAGAACATGGACGACAAGACGGCCTACAACATCGTCAAAGCCGTCTTCGACCACAAGGACGAGCTGGTGCGCGTGCACAAGGAGGCAGAGAACATCAAGCTCGACAACCAGAAGACGAGCGCCTCGCCCGTGCCCTGGCATCCCGGCGCGGTCAGGTATTTTGCCGAGAAGGGGATCAAGATCCAGTAACGGATCGTCCCCGCCGCGAGCCCCGTCCAGCGAAACGACGGGGCTTTTTCGTTTGTAGAGGAGCGCCATGAGCGACGAGCTCGCCCGGATTCACCAGCCCGACGCCGCGATCGCCGAGGACGCGCTGAAGCGCGCCGAGGAGATGATCGAGGAGGAGGAAGGCGTCCAGAACAAGTTCGCCGGGCGCATGGCGGCGTTCGTCACCCTCGTCGCGGTGGCGATGTCGCTCTTCCACCTCTACGCCTCCTACGAGATCGTGCGCACGGAGGTACTGCGCGCGACGCACGTGGCGTTCGTGCTGTTCCTCACCTTCCTGATCTTTCCGGTGGCGCGGCGCTATCGCCATCGCGCCATGTGGTGGGACTGGATTCTCGGGCTGCTCGGCGTGGCGGTGTGCGCGTACCTGATCAGCCAGGGCGACGATTTCTTCGACCGCTCGATCACGCCGAACGACTGGGACATCTTCTTCGGCGTCGCGCTCGTCGTGCTCGTGCTCGAGGCGATGCGGCGCGCCACCGGCTGGATCATGCCGGTGATCACGGTGTGCTTCCTGCTCTACGCGTTCTTCGGCCCGTACCTGCCGCCGCCCTGGACGCACAAGGGCTACGAGGTCCCGCGCCTGGTCGGCCACATGTACATGACGCTGGAGGGCATCTTCGGCGTGCCGGTGGGGGTCGCCTCCTCGCTCATCATTCTGTTCACGATCTTCGGCGCCTTCCTGCAGTACTCCGGCGCCGGCAAGTTCTACATCGATTTCTCGTTCGCGGCGATGGGCGGCAGGCCCACCGGCGCCGGCCGCACGGTGGTGCTCGCCTCGTTCCTGCTCGGCGGTCCCTCGGGCTCCGGGGTGGCGACGACGGTGACGCTCGGCTCGGTGGCCTATCCGATGCTCGCCAAGGTCGGCTACAGCAAGAATGCGGCGGGCGGGCTGCTGTCCGCGGGCGGTCTCGGCGCCATCATCTCCCCGCCGGTGCTCGGCGCGGCGGCGTTCCTCATCGCCGAGTTCCTGAAGATCTCGTACCTCGACGTGCTGCTGATGGCGACCATCCCGACCGGCCTGTACTACCTGGCGCTCTTTACCATGGTCGAGATCGACGTGCGCAAATTCGGCATGCAGGACGTCACCTTCGAGCGCGTCGAGGGCGCCTGGAGCCTCGCGAAGAAGTACTGGTTCCACTTCCTGTCGCTCGTCTCCATCGTCTTCTTCATGCTCTGGGGCTACTCGCCCGTGCTCTCGGTGTTCTGGGCGACCGTGGTCTCGGGGCTGACCAGCCTGCTGCGCCGCGACACGTCGCTCATCCCTTACGAGATCTTCGAACGCAAGACGCCGATCGGCCGCGGCCTTTGGCAGTCGGGCCTCATCAAGGCGCTCGCCGGGGGCTCGCTAGGCGTCCTGAATGTCGCCTCGACCTGCGCCGGCGCCGGCATCATCGTCGGCGTGGTGACGCTCACCGGGCTCGGGCTCAAGTTCAGCTCGATCGTGCTGCAGTATGCCGGCGGCTCGCTGCTGCTCACGGCAATCTACACTTCGCTCATCGTCTGGATCGTCGGCCTCGCCGTGCCGGTGACGGCGAGCTACATCATCTGCGCGGTGATCGCGGCGCCGGCGCTGATCAAGCTGGGCGTGCCGGAGTTTGCGGCGCACATGTTCATCTTCTACTACGCGGTGCTCTCCGAGGTTTCGCCGCCCACGGCGCTTTCGCCCTTCGCCGCGGCCGCCATCACCGGCGGCGATCCCTACAAGACGACGCTGCAATGCTGGAAATACACGACGCCGGCGTTCCTCGTGCCGTTCATGTTCGTGCTCGACCCGAACGGCACCGGGCTGCTGCTCACCGGGTCGTTCAAGACGCTCGGCCAGGCGAACTGGGCCTCGATCGGTCTCGTCACGGTCACCGCGGCCATTGGCATCGTCGCCCTTGCCGGAGGCCTTCAAGGATGGCTGCTCAAGCGCACGAGCGTCTATGAGCGCTGGATGCTCATAGCGGCCGGATTCCTGCTCGTCTACCCGGCTGCCGCCGCCGACGCGGTAGGCATCGCGCTGGTGGTCGTGGTGCTCGCTCTGCAATGGCTCCGCAAAGTACCCGCGATACAGACCTCCTGATCCTCGGCTCGGGCGGCGCCGGCCTGTTCGCGGCGCTGCACGCCCATCAGGCGCAACGGCGCGCGGCGCAGCCAGCGTCGATCACGGTGGCCGTGAAGGGCCTGCTCGGCAAGTGCGGCTGCACGCGCATGGTTCAGGGCGGCTACAACGTCGCGCTCGCCGCCGGCGATTCCGTCGAGCGCCATTTCATGGACACCATCGAAGGCGGCAAGTGGCTGCCCGACCAGGATCTCGCCTGGCAGCTCGTCACGCTGGCGGTGGAGCGCATCCACGAGCTGGAGAACGAGCTGGGCTGCTTCTTCGACCGCAATCCCGACGGCACCGTGCACCAGAAGGCGTTCGCGGGCCAGACGTTCGACCGCACCGTCCACAAGGGCGATCTCACCGGCATCGAGATCATCAACCGCCTGGCGGAGCAGGTGTGGGCTCGCGGCATCGACCGGCTCGAGGAGCACCGGGCGGTCGAGCTGATCAGGAACAAAGCCAATGACGCGATCGCCGGCGTGCTCTTCATCGACATGCGCACCGGCGAATACGTGCTCGTGCGCGCCAAGGCGGTGCTGCTCGCCACCGGCGGCGGACCGACCATGTATCGCTACCACACCCCCTCGGGCGACAAGAGCTGCGACGGCCTCGCGATGGCGCTGCGCGCCGGCTTGCGGCTGCGCGACATGGAGATGGTGCAATTCCACCCGACCGGGCTGCTCGCCGGGCCGCAGACGCGCATGACCGGCACGGTGCTCGAGGAGGGGCTGCGGGGCTCGGGCGGCTACCTGCTGAACGGCGAGCGCGAGCGGTTCATGGCGCGCTACGACCCGAAGCTCGAGCGCGCCACGCGCGACATCGTCTCGCGCGCCATCTTTGCCGAGATGCGCGCCGGCCGCACGACCCCCTACGGCGGCGTCTACATTTCGATGGCGCATCTCGGTCCCGAGCGCGTGCGCCGGGAGTTCAAAGGCATGGTCGAGCGCTGCGCCGATTGCGGCTTCGACCTCGCGGGCGGGCTGGTGGAGGTCGTCCCCACCGCCCACTACATGATGGGCGGCGTGGAGTTCGCCGGCGATTGCTCCACCGCGCTGGCCGGCCTTTACGTCGCCGGCGAGGACTCGGGAGGCGTCCACGGTGCGAACCGGCTCGGCGGCAACGGCGTCGCCAATTCCACGGTCTTCGGCGCGGTCGCCGGGGACAGCATGGCCGCGTTCATTCGCGATTCGGGGCTGCGCGAACCCGACCGCGCGGCCGTCGCGGAAGCGATTGCCCGCTGCGAGCGCCCCTTCGGGCGAAAGCCGGAAAGCCTCGAGCCCTTGCGCGAAGCTCTCTACGACGTGATGTGGGAGAAGGTCGGGATCATCCGCGACGCGCGGGGCCTCGCGGAGGCGGCCGCGCAGCTTTCCACTCTCGAGGCGTCTCTCGACCGGGCGGGAATCGGCGACCCCGGGCGCGCCTTCAACCTCACCTGGCACGATTGGCTCAACCTGAAGAGCCTGCTCGCCGTGAGCCGTACCATCTGTGCCGCGGCGCTGGCGCGCGAAGACTCGCGCGGCGCGCACTTCCGCGAGGATTTTCCGCAAAGCGGCGCCCTCGAAGCATCGGCCTTCACGAGCATCGCCGCCGACGGCAACGTCGTGATGAAGCCGGTCGCCTTCACTCGCGTGCGGCCGGGAGAAAGCCTCCTGAGAGATGCCGCCTGACTGGCCCGCCGAAGTCCACCAGGAGCTGAAGCGCGCCGGCGTGCGCGTCGTCGGCTACGTGCCCGACGCCGGGCACAAGCGCCTGATCGAGCTTTGCCATGCCGACCCCGGCATGCGCACCGTGCCGCTCACCACCGAGGAAGAGGGCATCGGCCTCGCCGCCGGCGCCTGGCTCGGCGGGGAAAAGAGCGTCGTGCTCATGCAGTCGAGCGGCGTGGGCAACATCGTCAACGCGCTCGCCATGGTGAAGACCTGCCGCCTGCCGCTGGTGCTTCTCGTGACGATGCGCGGCGAGCAGGGCGAGTTCAACACCTGGCAGGTGCCGATGGGCGAGAACACCGCGAGGGTGCTGGAGACCATGGGCGTCGCGGTGCGCCAGGCGGGCGAGGCGCAGACGGTCGCCGCACACGCGCGCGCCGCGCTGCAGCTCGCCTTCGAGGCGCAGGGCGCCGAGGCGGTGCTCATCGCCCAGCGCGTGATCGGCATCAAGAGCTTCCAGGAGCAGACCAATGCTGCATCGTCGTGATGTAGTGAAGAAGCTCCTGGAACAGCGTGGCGAGCTATTGGTGGTAGCGGGACTGGGGTCCACCGCCTGGGACATCACCGCGGCGGGCGACTGCGATCTGTCTTTCCCGCTCTGGGGCGCGATGGGCCAGGCGGCGATGATCGGGCTCGGCCTGGCGCTCGCGCAGCCGCAGCGCCCGGTCCTGGTCCTCACCGGCGACGGCGAGATGCTGATGGGCCTCGGCGCGCTCGCGACCATCGGCGTGCAGCAGCCGAAGAACCTCTCCGTCGTGGTGATCGACAACGAGCGCTACGGCGAGACCGGCATGCAGGCGACGCACACCGCCCACGGCGTCGACCTCGCGGCCGTGGCCAAGGCCTGCCGCTTCGCGCACGCCTCGATCGTCACGGATGAAGCGAGCTTGAAGAACCTGCGGTCATGCGTTCACCGGCACGAAGGCCCGGCGTTCGCTACGGTGAAAGTTGCCGCCGAGAAGCTGCCGCTGGTGCTGCCGCCGCTCGACGGCGTGGCGCTGAAAGATCGCTTCCGCAAAGCGCTGCTCGGCTGAGATGCGCGGCTGAGAGGTGCGGCTAGCCGACATGCTTCCGGAAGAACTCTAGCGTGCGCGCGCGCGCTTCCTTGGCCGCCGCGGCGTTGTAGGAGCCGCGCTGGTCGCAGTTGAAGCCGTGGTCCGCCTCGTAGATGAAGAACTGCTGCTTCGGATGCGCCGCGGCGAGCTTCTTCACGCCCTCCACCGGGATGTGCGCATCCTTGCTGCCGAAGTGGCCCATCACCGGCACCTTGGGCTGCACGGCCGCCTGGTCCGGCATGCCGCCGCCGTAGTACGGCGCCGCCGCCGCGAGGCCGGGCACTTTCTCGGCAGCGAGCCAGGTCACCAATCCGCCCCAGCAGTAGCCGACGATGCCCACTTTGCCGGCGCCCGAGACGGCTTTCACCGCCGCGGCGACGTCCCTCATCGCCATTTCGTTCGTGACCTTGCCTCGGATCTCCCGGCCCTTGGCGATGTCGTCGGGCGAATAACCGAGGTCCACGCCGGTCTTCACGCGATCGAAGAGCGCCGGCGCGATGGCGAGGTAGCCGTCGGCGGCGTAGCCGTCGGCCACCGATTTGATGTGGCTGTTGACGCCGAAGATTTCCTGGATGACGACGATGGCGCCGCGCGGCTTGCCGCCCGGGTCGGCCCGGTACGCGGAAAGCTTCTGGCCGTCGGCAGCGGTGAGCTCGATCATCTTGCCCATGGATTCTGTCTCCTCGAATTCGCAGAATAGAATCGTAGCCGTGAAGCAGGAGGCGCAGACGCTGTTTCGACTGGCGCGCACCGCGCTCGAGCGCGCCGGCGCCCACGCGGCGATGGCCGAAGCCACGGCACGCCACCTGGTCGCCGCCGAGGAGCAGGGGCTTGCCACGCACGGCATGTCGCGCGTGCCGTTCTATTGCACCATGCTGCGCAACGGCCGCAACGACGGCGCGGCGCGGCCCCGCATGGTGGCCGAGCGGGCCGGGGCGTGCCTCATCGACAACGCCGACGGGCTGCCCTACATGTCGGCGCAGTGGGCGATCGAGGAGCTCGTCCAGAGGGCGCGCCGCAACGGCGTCGCCTTTTCGGGCATCACCAACAGCGCGCACGTGGGGGTGCTCGGGATCCATCTCGAGCCGGTGGCGAAGGCCGGCCTGGTCGGTTTCGCCTTCACCAATTCGCCCGCCGCGATCCCGCCGTGGGGCGGGAAGAAGCCGCTCTTCGGCACCAATCCGGTGGCCGCCGCCTTTCCCCGGCGCGAAGCAGAGCCGATCGTCATCGACCTCGCGCTCACCACCGTGGTGCGCGGCCGCATCATGATGGCGATGCGCAAAGGCGAGCGCATTCCGGAGGGCTGGGCGCTCGATCGCGACGGAAGACCGACCACCGACCCGAAGGAGGCGATCGAGCATGGCAGCCTGTTCCCCATCGGCGGCGCGAAAGGCGCGATGCTCGCGCTCATGTTCGAGCTGATCTGCGCGAGCCTGACCGGCTCGGCGATCGGCCCGGAAGCCGACTCGTTCTTCTCCGAGCAGGGCAATCGCCCGCGCATCGGCCAGGCGTTCGTGGCGATCGACCCGGGCGCGCTGGCAGGCATGGATCGCTACTTCGAGAGAGTGGAGACGGTGGTGGCGACCATGCTCGCCGACCCGGAAGTGCGGCTGCCGGGTGCGCGGCGCATCGCGGCGCAGAAATCGGCGCGTGCGCACGGCATCGAGGTGCCCGACGAGCTGATCGCCCAGATCGAGAAGCTATGTACGACGTAGTCGTCGAGTTCCCGCGCATGAAAGTGGCGGTGAGAACGCGGGACGAACGGGTGACGGACATCTGCTATCTGCCGCCTTCGGCCCGGGTGGTCTCCCCGAAGAGCCCATTGGGCGAGAAAGCGGCAAGGCAGCTGGAGGCGTATCGCGCAAATCCCGACACGCGCTTCGACCTGCCGCTGCTCGTGGAAGGCACGCCGTTCCAGCGACGGCTCTGGGCGGCGCTCGGCGAGATCCCGCGCGGCAAGACGCTCACCTACGGCGAGCTCGCGCGGCGGCTCGGCGGCGAGCCGCGCGCAGTCGGCCAGGCCTGCGGCGACAACCGCCTGCCGATCGTCATCCCCTGCCACCGCGTGGTCGCCGCGAACGGCATCGGCGGCTTCGCGCACTCGACCGGCGGCTATCTCCTGGAGGCCAAGCGTTGGCTGCTCGCCCACGAGTGCGGCGCGGACGCGTTCGAGCTCACGCCCTGAGGGACGCCGACGCGGCGCTGGTCGACGCCTTCTGCGATGCGCTCTGGCTGGAAGACGGCCTTTCGAAAAACACCATCGCCGCCTACCGCGCCGATCTCGAGCAGGTCTGCGGCTCGCTCGGCAAGCCGCTCGTCGAGCTGAGCGAAGCGGATCTTTTCGCCTTCTTGGCAGCGAAAGCCGGCCGTGCGACAAGCGCCGCGCGGCGCGTCTCGAGCCTGAAGCGCTTCTACCGGTACTGCGTGCGCGAGCGGCGCCTCGCCGCCGACCCGACGCTCAAGCTCGATCCGCCGAAGCGCGCGCCGCGCTTTCCGAGGACGCTCTCGGAGAGCGACGTCGAGGCGCTGCTCGGCGCGCCCGACGTGGCGACGCAGCTCGGGCTGCGCGACCGCGCGATGCTCGAGACGCTTTATGCGACCGGCCTTCGCGTCTCGGAGCTCGTGGCATTGAAGCGCTTCGAGGTGAACCTCGACGCCGGCGTGGTGCGCGTGCTCGGCAAGGGATCGAAGGAGCGCCTGGTGCCGCTCGGCGAAGAGGCGGTCGAGTGGATCTCCAGGTACCTGAGCGAGCGCAAGGGCGAGGCCGACGCGCTGTTCGTCACGGCCCGCGGCGGCGCGATGACCCGGCAGGCGTTCTGGCACCTGATCCGCCGCTACGGCGCGCGCGCGATTCCGGGCAAGCGCCTCTCGCCGCACGTGCTTCGCCACGCCTTCGCGACGCACCTCATCAACCATGGTGCGGACCTGCGGGTGGTGCAGATGCTGCTCGGGCACGCCGACATCTCGACCACGCAGATCTATACGCACGTCGCGCGCGAGCGCCTGAAGCAGCTGCATGCGAAGCACCACCCCCGCGGATGAAGACGCCGGCCACCCGATTCCTCGACCAGCACGGCGTGCGCTACACCGAGCACGTCTACGAATACGTCGAGCACAGCGGCACCGCGGTGTCCTCCAAGTCGCTCGGCGTGCCCGAGCACGAGGTGGTGAAGACCCTGGTCATGGAGGACGACGAGCGCTCGCCGCTCATCGTCCTGATGCACGGCGACTGCAAAGTCTCTACCAAGGAGCTCGCCCGCCAGGCGGGCCGCAAGCGCATTGCGCCCTGCAAGCCGGAAGCGGCGCAACGCCACACCGGCTACCAGGTCGGCGGCACCTCGCCCTTCGGGCTGCGCAAGCCGCTGCCGGTCTACGTCGAGCGCTCGATCCTCGAACTGCCGCTCATTTACATTAACGGCGGGCGACGCGGCCTCCTCGTGCGCATCGCGCCCGCCGAGCTGTCGCGCCTGCTGTCACCGGTCCCGGTCGGGGTGGCGCTCAGAGACTAGCCCAGGGAGGAAAGATGCTGCGACTGATAGGCATGTTTGCGGTGCTCATGGTGTGCACGGTCCAGGCGCAGACCTGGCCGGCCAAGCCGATCCGCCTCGTCGTGCCGTTCGCGCCCGGCGGCTCGAGCAGCATCATCGCGCGCGCGTTCGCGGCCGAGATGGAGAAGGGACTGGGGCAGCCGATCGTCATCGACAACAAGGGCGGCGGAGGCGGCAACGTGGCGATGGCCGAGGTGGCGCGCGCCGACCCCGACGGCTATACCCTGATCATCGGCCATATCGGCACGCTCGCGGTGAACCCGTTCATGTACGACAAGCTGGCCTTCGACACGAACCGCGACTTCGCGGCGGTATCGTTGTTCGCCAAGGTGCCGCAGATATTCGTCGTGCACGCCGCCGTCGCGGCGAAGGACTTGCGCGAGTTCGTCGCGCTGGCCAAGCAGCAGCCCGGCAAGCTGTACTACGGCTCGGCGGGAAACGGCAGCGCCGGGCACCTCGCGATCGAGTACTTCAAGCTCGTCTCTGGCATCGACATCGTTCACGTGCCCTACAAGGGCACCGGGCCAAACCTGATCGATCTGCTGGCCGGCCGCACCCAGATGACCGCCGCCGGCACGCCGCCGCTTCTACCGCACGTGAAATCCGGCAAGCTGCGGGCGATCGCCGTCGGCTCGGCGAAGCGCCTGAGCATCCTGCCGGAGGTCGCCACGGTGGCCGAGCAGGGCTATCCCGGCTTCGAGACGGCGCAGTGGTACGGCCTTAACGCGCCGGCCAGGACGCCGATGCCGATCCTCCGGCGCCTCGCGGAGGAAGCGGCGAAGGCGGCGAAGCAGCCTTCGGTCATCGAGCGCCTCGCCGCGGACAGCGCGGAAGCGGTCGGCTCGACCCCCGAAGAGTACGCCGCCTATATCGCTGCCGAGCAGAAGACCTGGGGCGAGGTGGTGCGCAAAGCGGGCATCAAGGCAAACTGAAGGCGCGGCCTATCGTTGTCGCTCGATCGTCACGCCGACATACTTCGCGTTGCCGAGGATGCCGACCTTGGCGACGCTGACGCGCGCCCATGGCGCGCCGAGCTCGCCGAGCAGAAGCTGCGCGATGCGATCGGCGAAGGTCTCCACCAGGCGGAAGTGGCCGCTCGCCGCGAGCGCGCGGATCCTCAGCGCCACTTGCTCGTAGTCGATCGTGTCGGCGACCTTGTCGCTCGCGAACACCGCATCGCTCGGCAGGCCGATCTCCAAATCGATGGACAGCGTCTGCGCCACATGCCGCTCGCGGCGGTGGATGCCGATCAGCGCCTCGACGCGCAGCTCGCGGATCACGATCGCGTCCATGTTGCGGACGATTCTATAGAATCGGCGCGTGCCCACCCTGCTCGCAGCGATCGCTGCGTACCTGCTCGGCTCGGTGTCGTTCGCGATCGTCGTGAGCCGGCTCATGCGCCTGCCCGATCCACGGAGCTACGGCTCGAAGAATCCGGGCGCGACGAACGTGTTGCGCACCGGAAGGAAAGCGGCCGCCGTGCTGACGCTCGCCGGCGATGCGCTGAAAGGGCTGGTCGCGGTCCTGGTCGCGAGCCGCTATTTGCCCGAAGCGGCGCCGTATGCGGGGCTCGCCGCGTTCCTCGGCCATCTGTTCCCCGCCTGGCACCGCTTCCAGGGCGGCAAGGGCGTGGCCACGGCTGCGGGCGTGCTCTTCGCGCTTGACTGGCGCCTCGGCCTCGGCACGGTGGCGACCTGGATCATCATCGCTGCGTTCCTGCGCTATTCCTCGCTCGCGGCGCTCGTGGCCGCGGCGTTCGCGCCGTTCTTCGCGGCGCTGCTTTTCGGCTTCGGCGCGACATTCGCCGTGGTGCTCGCTATGGCCGCGCTTCTCGTCTGGCGCCACCGCGAGAACATCGCCCGGCTGATGGCCGGGACCGAGTCGCGCATCGGCGCTAAGAAGACGACCACTTAGGCGATCGCTTCGAGCGGCCAGCGCGGGCGCACGGTGAAGGCGCCACGGCCCTCCTCGGCGGGAAGGCGCAGCGCCGCGGCATAGGCGATCATCGCGCCATTGTCGGTACAGAGTTCCGGCTCCGGGTAATACACGTCGAATCCGGCTTGCGCACAACGCGCGTCGAGCGCTGCCCGGAGCTGTCGGTTGGCGCCGACGCCGCCCGCCACGACGAGCCGGGTCAAGCCGGTGGTTTCCAACGCCCGCAATGCCTTGGTCACGAGCACTTCGACCACCGCGTCGACAAACCCGCGAGCGATATCGGCGCGGGCCGCGTTGCCTTCCTGACGTGCGAGCCCGAGCACCGCGGTCTTCAGGCCGGAAAAGCTGAAATCGAGGTCGCCGCTCCCGAGCATCGGGCGCGGCAGCCGATGGCGGCCCGGGGTTCCGCGATCGGCTAGCGCCGAGACCGCCGGGCCGCCAGGGTAGCCAAGGCCGAGCACCTGGGCGGTCTTGTCGAACGCTTCACCGGCCGCATCGTCGTGGGTCTCGCCGAGAAGCAAGTACTCGCCCGGGCGATCCACCCGCATCAGCTGCGTGTGCCCGCCGGACACGAGGAGGGCGACGAAAGGAAACTGCGGCGCGCGCGCCGAAAGGAGCGGCGAGAGAAGATGGCCCTCGAGGTGGTGGATGCCAAGCGCGGGGATGCCCAGCGCTAGCGCGAGGCCTTCGGCGAACGAGGCGCCGACGAGGAGGGCGCCGGCGAGGCCCGGGCCGGCGGTGTAGCCGATGGCCGAGAGATCGAAGAATCCCTTGCTGGAAGAAGCCATGACCCGCCGTGCGAGCGGCACCAGGCGCCGGATGTGGTCGCGGGAGGCGAGTTCCGGCACCACGCCTCCGTACGCCTCGTGCATGTCGACCTGGGAATGCACGGCGTGCGCTAGCAGGCGCCGCGCGCCCGCGTCGTACAGCGCCACGCCGGTCTCATCGCACGAGGTCTCGATTCCGAGGACGAGCATGCCGATGATTTTGATACAATTCACGCCCCCAACGAGGCCGAGGCCTGGATGCCGACTGTTCGAGTCAAGGAAAACGAGCCGTTCGAAGTGGCGATGCGCCGCTTCAAGCGCACGGTCGAGAAGACCGGCCTTCTCACCGAGCTGCGCTCCCGGGAGTACTACGAGAAGCCGACCGCCGAGCGCAAGCGCAAGCTCGCCGCCGCGGTGAAGCGCCACCACAAGCGCCTGCGCAGCCAGATGCTGCCGCAGAAGCTGTATTAACTAGCATCCCTCTCAAGCAGCAAATCCAGGACGACATGAAGGCCGCCATGCGGGCGAAGGACGCCGCACGGCTGTCCGCCATTCGCCTGCTGCTCGCGGCGGTCAAGCAGCGCGAAGTCGACGAGCGCATCGAGCTCGACGATGCCGCCGTCGTCTCGGTGGTCGAGAAGATGCTCAAGCAGCGCCGCGAGTCGATCGCGCAGTTCGAGAAAGCGGCGCGCCACGATCTCGCCGAGGCCGAGAAGGCCGAAGTGCAGGTGCTCTCCGCCTACCTGCCCGCTCAGCTGAGCGACGCCGACCTCCAAAGGGAGATCGATGCGGCGATCTCCCAGAGCGGCGCCAGCTCGGCGAAAGACATGGGCAAGGTCATGGCCACCCTGAAATCGCGGCTCGCCGGCAAGGCCGACATGGGCAAGGTCTCGAGTCTGGTCAAGAGCAAGCTTTCGGGTTGAAAATCGGGGCGTGATCCCCGACTCGTTCAAGCAGGACCTGCTGAACCGGGTCGACATCGTCGAGGTCGTCTCGCGCTACGTGCAGCTGAAGAAGGGCGGCGCCAACTACCTCGGCCTTTGCCCCTTCCACAGCGAGAAGACCCCCTCCTTCAGCGTCAGCCCGGCGAAGCAGTTCTATCACTGCTTCGGCTGCGGCGCGCACGGCAATGCCATCGGCTTCCTCATGGCCTACGCGTCGATGGGCTATGTCGACGCGATCAAGGACCTCGCCGCGCAAGTCGGCATGCCGGTGCCGGAGTCGCGGCCGCCCACGGCTCAGGAGGCGGCGCGGCGCGAGCGGGAGAGCGACCTCGGCGCCCTGCTGGAGAAGGCGATGGACTTTTACCGCGCCGAGCTGAAGAAATCGCCACGGGCGATCGAGTACCTGAAAAGCCGCGGGCTCACCGGCGAAATCGCTGCGCGTTTCAGGATCGGTTATGCGCCGGATGATTGGCAAGGACTCAAGCAGGCTTTCGCAGACTATTCCCAACCGTCGCTCGTGGAAGCGGGTCTGGTCATCGAGAACGAGGGCAAGCGCTACGACCGCTTCCGCGATCGGGTGATGTTCCCGATCTTCAACGCGCGGGGTGCGGCGATCGGCTTCGGCGGCCGGGTGCTGGGAGAGGGCGAGCCGAAGTATCTCAACTCGCCGGAGACGCCCCTCTTCGAGAAGGGGCGCGAGCTCTACGGGCTGGTGCAGGCGCGCGACGCGATCCACACCGCCGGGTACGCGCTCGTGGTCGAGGGCTACATGGACGTCGTGGCGCTCGCCCAGTACGGGGTCGGCAACGCGGTCGCGACGCTCGGCACGGCGACGACGCCGGTCCACGTGGCGAAGCTCCTTCGGCTTGCCGACGAGCTGGTCTTCTGCTTCGATGGCGATGCGGCGGGCCGCAAGGCCGCCTGGCGCGCGCTCGAGGTCAGCCTGCCGCTCGCTCCCGACGCGAAGCCGATCCGCTTCCTCTTCCTGCCCGAGGGCGAAGACCCGGATACCTACGTGCGCAAGCACGGCCCGGAGGAGTTCCGGCGCCGGGTGCGCGAGGCGGAGACGCTCTCGCAATTTCTCCTCGCGCAGCTTCGCTCCGAGGGCGAGCTCGCCAGCCCCGAAGGCCGGGCGCGTTTCGTCTCGATGGCAAAGCCGCACGTGCAAAAGATCACCGCCCCGGCGCTGCGGCTGCAGATCACCAACGAGATCGCCCAGCTCGGTCGCGTCGCGGAAGGCGAGATCGAGCGGCTGCTCGAGCTGCCTCAGCGGCCGCGGTTCAGCCGTCCGGCGCCCCAGCGGCGCAGCTTCGAAGCGCCGGCCTCGCTGGAATGGACCTTGCTGACCGCGCTCCTCACCGACCTCACCTTGGTCGAGCACATTGACGCCGAGCAGCTCGCCGGGGATCGGCCCGAAACCGAGGCGCTGCTCGCCATCCGGCAGAAATGCGAGGCCGCGGAGGACATGAGCTTTGCGCTCCTCATGGAGGCCCTCGCCGGCCAGGCGTGCCTTGAAACCGTGCTGAAAGCCCTGAAATATGCGGAAGATCTCGGTTTCGACGCCGAGTCGGCGCGCGGCGAGTTCCAGCACGCGCTCACCGGCCTGGAGGTGCGCAGCCGCAAGAAGGAGCTCGACGAGCTTCGCGGCCGCCTGCGCTCCAAGGAAGATCTGGTGTTGTTCAACGAGAAGAATCTCGCTTATCAGAGACTGCGCGGGGCACTTCCAAGCCCTTGAGCGGTCAACTATAATGCGCGGTTCTTTTGGGTTGGCAGGACGATCGGGTTAACGGTTCACCTCGGGGGACGGATGGTTCAGCAGAAGCGCAAATCCAAACTGAAAAAAGTGCACGCCGCCAAGAAGAAGGCGCGGACGGCCAAGCTGCTTCGTCGCCACGCGCCGAAGGCGCGCGTCAAGCCGAGGAAGCTGGTCGCGCGCGGCAAGCACGCGGAGCGCCCGCGCAAGCCCCTGCCGTCCGCGAAGGCGGCCCCCGCGGCGAGGACGGCCGCGCCGAAGGCCGAAGACAAGGCCAAGACGCCGATCAAGACGAGCGCCAAGCAGGCGCTCGAGATGCTCGAAGCCAAGGTCAACCAGGTCAAGGCGAAGGGCAAGCGCGGCCGCCGCGGCGGCAAGGATGCCTGGCTGATCCCGGCCGAGATGCCGAAGGAGGACGCCGAGACGCGGCGCACCCGGCTCAAGAACCTGATCAAGCTCGGCAAGGAGCGCGGCTTCCTCACTTATTCCGAGATCAACGACCACCTTCCGGACGACCTCGTCGACGCCGAGCAGATCGAGGCGATCATCTCGACGTTCGGCGACATGGGCATCCAGGTCTACGATCAGGCGCCCGACCAGGAGCAGCTGCTGATCGCCGCCGAAGGCACGCCGGTGGCGCAGACCGACGAAGACGTGGAAGAGCAGGCCGAAGCCGCCCTCTCGACCGTCGACTCCGAGTTCGGCCGGACCACCGACCCGGTGCGCATGTACATGCGCGAGATGGGCTCGGTCGAGCTCCTCACGCGCGAAGGCGAGATCGAGATCGCCAAGCGCATCGAGGAAGGCCTGCGCCACATGGTCCAGGCGATCAGCGCCTGTCCCACCACGGTGCACGAGATCCTCGATCTCGCCGAGAAGGTCGAGAAGGACGAGATGCGCATCGACGAGGTGGTCGACGGGTTGATCGACCCGAACGCCAAGGACGACTTCGACCCGAAGCGCGCCGAGGCGACGCCCGAGGACGAAGAGGCGCAGATCGAGGAAGAGGAGGGCGACGACGAGGAGCAGGCCGAGGCGGCGCAGTCGGCGAGCCTCATGAAGCTGCGCGGCGAGGCGCTGGACAAGTTCGCGCGCATCCGCCGCCTCTACGACAAGCTCCTCAAGGCTCTGGAGAACAAGGGATCCAAGGACCGCGACTACCTGCGCGTGCGCGATCAGATCTCCAACGAGCTGATGACCATCCGCTTCACCGCGCGCACCGTCGAGCGGCTCTCCGACAGCGTGCGGAGCCTCGTCGACGAGATCCGTCGCCACGAGCGGGAGATCCACGACATCTCGGTCGAGAAGGCGCAGATGCCGCGCGCCCACTTCATCAAGCTCTTCGCCGGCACCGAAGGCTCGCGCCGCTGGCTGACCACGGAAATCAACGCCGCCCAGCCCTGGAGCGAGGCGCTCACGCGCCTCGAGCCGTCGGTCCTCGAGCTGCTGTCCAAGATCCAGGCGGTGCAGCAGAAGATCGGCATCCCGATCCGCGACCTCAAGGAGATCAACAAGCAGATGTCCACCGGCGAGGCCAAGGCCCGCCGCGCGAAGCGCGAGATGACCGAGGCCAACCTGCGCCTCGTGATCTCGATCGCCAAGAAGTACACCAACCGCGGCCTGCAGTTCCTGGACCTCATCCAGGAAGGCAACATCGGCCTCATGAAGGCGGTGGACAAGTTCGAATACCGCCGCGGCTACAAGTTCTCGACCTATGCCACCTGGTGGATCCGCCAGGCGATCACGCGCTCGATCGCCGACCAGGCGCGCACCATCCGCATCCCGGTGCACATGATCGAGACGATCAACAAGATGAACCGCATCTCGCGCCAGATCCTCCAGGAAACTGGCCAAGAGCCCGACCCGGCGACGCTCGCGCAAAGGATGGAGATGCCCGAGGAGAAGATCCGCAAGATCCTGAAGATCTCGAAGGAGCCGATCTCGATGGAGACGCCGATCGGCGACGACGACGACTCGCATCTCGGCGACTTCATCGAGGACACCTCGACCGTCGCGCCTTCCGACGCGGCGACCTTCGCTTCCCTGCGCGACGTCACCAAGGAGGTGCTCGACACGCTCACGCCGCGCGAGGCGAAGGTCCTGCGCATGCGCTTCGGCATCGAGATGTCCACCGACCATACGCTCGAGGAGGTGGGCAAGCAGTTCGACGTCACGCGCGAGCGCATCCGCCAGATCGAGGCGAAGGCGCTGCGCAAGCTCCGCCACCCCTCGCGCTCGGAGCGCCTGAAGAGCTTCCTCGACCAGGAAGGCTAGACCGGGACGTACCCTATTGGGGCCGCGTGAGCGGCCCTTTTCATTTGTGAAGACGATCGACTATTACATGACGCCCGGCTCGCCCTGGACCTATCTGGGGCATGAACGCTTCGCCGCGATCGCAACGCGGCATGGCGCGGCGATTCGCTTGCGGCCGGTGGACTTCGGCGTGGTCTTCCCGCAGTCGGGCGGCCTGCCACTTCCCAAGCGCGCGCCGCAGCGCCAGGCCTACCGGCTGATGGAGCTCAGGCGCTGGAAGGAACACCTCGGCCTGCCGCTCGTCATCCAGCCCCGGTACTTCCCGGTGAACGGCAATCCGGCCGCCGCGCTGATCTGCGCCGCGCCAGAGGAAAAGCGCATGGCGCTCGCCGGCGCTCTCCTCAGTGCGCTATGGCGCGACGATCGCAACCTCGCCGATCCAGCGCTCCTCGAGGAGATCGGCGCCAGATTCGGCGTGAGCGCAGGCGATGAGACGAGGTACGCTGCTTACACCCACGAAGCGGTGACGCGCGGCATCTTCGGCGCGCCGAGCTACGTCTATCGCGACGAGATCTTCTGGGGCCAGGATCGGCTGGAGTTCCTCGACCGGGCCCTGGCGAAGTAAAGTCTCGCTCCACGGGCCGGTAGCTCAGCCGGTCAGAGCAGGGGACTCATAATCCCTTGGTCCTTGGTTCGAATCCAAGCCGGCCCATCATTCCACAGTTGTCGCCGCGCGGCGACGCCGATCGCAGTCACGACCGGCCGCTTGCTTTCCTTCGACGCGCGGCGCATATTTCCGCGCGGGGTTCCAACAAAAAAGAGGTGGTGCCATGAACACCACGCTGGTGATCAATCGCAAGGGCGGCGCCGGCAAGACCACCCTCACCATCAATCTCGCCAGCTATTTCGCCAGCAACAACGTCGCCACCACGATCATGGACTACGACCCGCAGGGGTCGAGCCTGCATTGGCTGAAATCGCGGCCGCCGCACCTGCCGAAGATCCACGGCGCCAACGCCGCCCCCGAGAGATTCGGCAGCCTGCGCGGCGTTGGGATGTACGTGCCGCCCGAAACCGAGCAGTTGATCATCGATGCCCCGGCGGCGGCCGGCGGAGTGCAGCTGCAGGAGATGGTGCGAAGGGCGAGCTGCGTCCTCATCCCCGTGACGCCCTCGACCATCGACATTCACGCCACGGTCGGGTTCATCAAGGACGTGCTGCTTACCGGCATCGTGCGGGCGCGCGGCATCCGGATGGCGGTCGTGGCGAACCGCGTGCGCCGCTCCATGCCGGTGTACGAGCCGTTCCAGCGGTTCCTCAACGCGCTGAATCTGAACCTGGTCGGACGCCTGCTCGATTCCGACGCTTTCGTGAGGGCGGCGGAGACGGGCGCGGGAATCTTCGAGATGGAGCCCGGCCTCGCGATCGCCGAGTGCCGCCAGTTTGCGCCGATCGCGCACTGGGTAAGCGGGAAGGCCGGGCGCAGCGATGCGTTCTGGGCGCATTCCCTGCCCCGGGCCGCGGTTCTGCCCTTGCGCTGAAGCGCAT
>DASQYN010000027.1:0-6517 GCA_035639215.1 Burkholderiales bacterium | reverse complement strand
CGCTGAGCTTGCCAAGGTAAGCGTCGAGGAACGGCGCTTCGCGGTAGGCGTGGCGCAGCGTGAGGAAATGGATGCGCGACCAGTGGCGCGGCCCCTCGAGGCGGTTGTCGATGCGCTTGTCGAGGATGCGCTCCTCGCGCGAATGCTGCTCGACGGGCACCGTCAGCCAATGCGGCTCGCAGGAGATGCCGTTGTCCACCCTGACGCGCGTGCGGTTCTGGTAGTTGCGCCGCTCGAACTGCACGTGGTCGAGCACCACGAAAAGATCGGCGCACGCCATGCGGCTCAGGTAGCCGAGCCACGGCAGGTAGTGCGGCTGGTGAATGGCGACTAGCATGGCCTCCCGTCTTGCCAAGCAGGCTAGACTCCGGACGGAATAAATTCGACCGCGGCACCTTAGCTCGTCCGGGGCATGACCGGGAAGCGACAGGGCTTCAAACGGACTAGCCGCATTCACGCCAGCGATCGCGATCGCTGCGGACAATGCGGGCTGGTATGCGCTGGCTTCGTTTCGCGGGATGTCTGGCGATGGCGTTGAGCGGCTGCGCGGCGCAGTCGCGCGACGAGCCGCCGCCCATGCATGCGGCGATCCGCGAGAGCCCGGCAGCGCTGCCCGCGGCCGGACGCGCCGTCGCGACGTTCGAATCGCTGGGCCTCTATTGGACGCCGCCCGCGAATCCCGGTCCGGGCGGCTGCTCGGTGCACTATCGCCGCGCGAGCGAGGGCGCGTGGAAGGAAGGTCTCGCGCTCTGGTACGACGAGCGGAACAACGAGTGCCGGGGCAGCCTCGTCAATCTCTCGCCGGGAAGCGAATACGTGGTGCGGCTCGGCACCGGCAGCCACGGCTCGATGGTGGAGCTCAAGGCGCGCACCTGGAGCGAGCACTTCCCGATTGCGAAGACCGTCACGGTCGGCAGCCAGGCGACGCTGCAGGTGAGCGAGGGCGGCGCGGCGAGCGGCTACGTGCTCTACCAGGCTGCGCCGGGATCGGTGATCGACGCGAGCGCCGAGCCGGTGGGCATCCGCATTGCCGCCAGCTACGTCGTCGTGCGCGGCTTTACTGTGCGCGGCGCGAAGAACCACGGCATCCTGATCGAGCCCGGGAGCCACGACGTGGTGATCGAAGGCAACGACGTGAGCGGCTGGGGCAGCTTCCGCTACGCCTCGAAGGGCGGCTGGGAGATCGGCCACGACGAGGAGCTCGGCATCGGCGCGCGCTGCGTCAAGGCGCCGCCGGCCTACCGCCTGATCGTCCAGAGGAACCGCGTCCACGACCCGCGCTACGGCGCGAACAGCTGGGACTGGGGTCATCCGGCCGGCCCCACCGGCATCGGCTTCTACGAGTGCGGCGACAACAATGTCATCCGCTATAACGACGTCACGAGCACCGATCCGCGCCATTTCTACAACGACGCCATCGGCGGCGGGGAGAACGACAGCCTGAAGGGTTCGCCAGGCGCCGACAGCGACATCTACGGTAACCTGGTCACCGGCAGCTGGGACGACGGCATCGAGGCCGAGGGCGGCGGACGCAACGTGCGCATCTGGGCGAACTACATCGACAATGCCGCGACGGGCGTCGCCAGCAGCCCGGTGGCGATCGGTCCGATCTACGTCTTTCGCAACGTCTACAACCGCAGCCGGCAGCGCGCCTTGCGGCCGGCGGACGACGATGACCGCAACGTGTTCGCCAAGTCCGGCACCTGGGCGAAGTGGGGCGGCGGCCGGCGCTACCTCTTCCACAACACGCTGCTGCAGGCGCCGCCCGCGCCGGGCAGCCGCTTCCCGCAGGGCGCCGGCGGCGCGATCCACGGCTCGGCGCGCGACGAGCCGGTGACCAACACCGTCTCGCGCAACAACATCTTCCAGATCTGGAAGCCGCACTGGGACGTGCTCAGCAACACCGGCGCCGGCGACGATTTCGGCTACGACCTCTACAACGGCAAGCTGAGCGCGGCGGATGCGCACGGCATCTTCGGCACGCCGGTGTACCAGCGCGGCAACGGCCCGGTGAGCGAGGACGGCGGCCGCTACCAGCTCGCGCCCGGCAGCCCCGGCTTCGACGCGGGCGAGCGCATCCCCAACTTCAACGACGACTTCCGCGGCCGCGGCCCCGACATCGGCGCAGCGGAAGCCGGCGCGCCGCCGATGCGCTTCGGCGTCAAGGCCGGCGAGCCGACGGCGACGGCGCGCTCGCGCTGACCGGCCAGAGCGCGTCGTACGCCGCGAGAAGCTTCGGCACCTCGTGGCGCCATTCGAGCTCCTCGAGCACCCGCCGACGGCCGAGCGCCCCCATGGCGCGGCGCCGCTGCGGATCGTCGAGCAGCTCGACGATCTTCGCCGCCAGGTCGGCGGCGTCGTTGCGCCGCGCGTAGAGCGACGCGCCCTGCGCCGAGTAGCGGCCTTCGGTGAGGTCGAACTGCACGATCGGCTTGCCGAGCGCCATGTATTCCATGATCTTGTTCATGGTCGAGATGTCGTTCATCTCGGTGGCGATGTCCGGGTTCACGCAGACGTCGGCGGTATTGAGCATTGCCAGCAGCTCTTCGTCCGGTACCCGGCCGGTGAAGGTGACGTAGTCGGCGACGCCGAGCTCGCGCGCGAGCGCCTTCATCTCCTCGAGCGACGTGCCGCCGCCGACCAGGCCGAAATGCACGTCGTCGCGCTTCAGCTCGAATACGATGTGGCGCGCCGCGCGCAGCAGGTAATCCAGGCCTTCCTGGCGGCCCATGACGCCCACATAGCCCACGAGGTGTTTCCTTCCCCGTTTCAATGCGTTCATGGGCGGCTGAATCCTCATGCGTTCCAGGCTAGGCCCGCTGCGCACCACGAACACCCGGCGCGGATCCATGCCGCCGCGTTCCAGCGCGATGCGGCGATAGGAGTGGTTGGTGGCGATCGAGACGTCGGCGCAGCGGAAGGTGGCCTTCTCCAGCCGCAGCATCACCCGGTAGAAGAAGTCCTTGCGGCCGAACTTCGCGACGTACAGCTCGGGGTTGGCGTCGTGATGGTCGAAGAGGAATTTCCGGCTGAAGAGCTTGTAGAAGCCGCCGATCAGGAAGAAGAGGTCGGGAGGATTGCAGGCGTGGATCACGTCGAATCCCCGCGTCCACAGGACCTTGAGCGAAAGCGCAAAGGTCCAGAAGAGCGCCGCGCCGTATTCGACGAGATAGCCCATCGGCCCGGCGCCTTCGGTGGGCAGGTCGTAGCGCCAGATGGCGATGCCGTCGATCTCCTCGAACTTGCTCTCGCAGCCGCGGCCGGTCGGGCAGATGATGGACACGGTGTAGCCGGCCTCGCGCAGCGCGCAGGCTTCCTGCCAGACGCGCCGGTCGAAAGGCGACGGCAGGTTCTCCACCAGGATGAGGACGCGCTTTCCCATGGCTCGAGCGAGGTCGTGCTTGACGGCGGCGTTACTTGACGGCGGCGATACGGAACGGGTCGTCGAGGACGCGCGCCAGCAGGTAGGGCACGCGCAGCCCGCCGACGTAGAAGCACACCCGGGAGAAGCCGGCGTCGTAGTACGCCGCGCGCAGCTCGGCGGCCGGACCCTTGGAGGTGCTCCAGTAGACCCCGCCGTCCTTCAGCGCGTGGCAGATGCCGGGAAGCTGCGAGATGACGAGGCGCGTGCTGTAGGCGAAGTCGACCACGCCCTCGGGAACCGGGATGCGCACGCCGTCGTGCACGATGCGCACCAGGTTCGGCGGGCCGCCGAGGCGGCCCATCAGGTCTTCGGAGACCTCGAGCGCATAGACGCGCTCCACGTCGCCGGCGATCTTGCGCGAGAGCGCGCAGTCGCCGCAGCCCACCTCCATGAACACCGATTCGAGGCCGAGGCGCGGCTTGAGGAAGGCGAAGGCGCGCGCGACGTTGCGCTGCCGGCGCTCGAGGTGCTTGGCATCGAGCCGGATCCTGCCTTTGAGCTGCGCGGGTAACCGGGCTACCAGCATAGGCCCTCGTACACGCCGGCGATCGAGCGCGACTCGGACACGCGCACGAAGTCGATGATGGTCTGGCCTTCGCCGATGCGCCGCGGCACGTCGGCGAACTCGGCCGAGGCGTTGCCGATGACGAGGGTCTGCGCATGCGCGAGCACGTCGTCGATGGTCGGCACCATGAGGCGCGAGATGTGCGGGATGCGGTTCAGGATGTAGTCGCGGTTCGCACCGTGCAGGCAGGCGAGGCTGACGTTGCGGTCGTAGACACGCAGGTCGTAGCCCTTGCCGATCAGGCGCTCGGTGACCTCGACCATCGGGCTCTCGCGCAGGTCGTCGGTGCCGGCCTTGAACGAGAAGCCGAGGATGCCGACGCGCTTCGCGCCCTTCTCGACGATCGCCTGCACGCCGCGCTCGACCTGCAGCTGGTTGGACGGCAGCACCGAGGCGAGGATGGGAAGCTGCACGTCGAGGGTCTTCGCCTTGTAGAGCAGCGCCCGCAGGTCCTTCGGCAGGCACGAGCCGCCGAAGGCGAAGCCGGGCTTCAGGTAATAAGGCGAAAGGTTGAGCTTCTGGTCCTGGCAGAAGATGTCCATCACCCGGTGCGCGTCGACGCCGACCGCCTTGCACAGGCTGCCGATCTCGTTCGCGAAGCCGACCTTCACCGCGTGCCAGCAGTTGTCGGCGTACTTCACCATTTCTGCGGTCTCGATGTCGGTGCGGATCAGCGGACCCGGGATCTTCGAATAGAGGTTCGCGAGCACGTCGCCGCTCGCGCGGTTCACCTCGCCGATCACCGTCTTCGGCGGGTGGTAGTAGTCGTGCACCGCGGTGCCTTCGCGCAGGAACTCGGGATTGATGCACAGGCCGAACTCCTCGCCGGCTTTCTTTCCGGAGAACTTCTCGAGCGTTGGGATGACCACCTCGCGCATGGTGCCGGGCAGCATGGTGCTGCGCATCACGATCACCGGCGCGCCGGGATGTGTGCTCAGCGTCGCGCCGATCTGCTCGCAGACGCGCTTCACGTACTTGAGGTCGATGCCGCCGTTCGGCTGGCTCGGCGTGCCGACGCAGACGAGCGCGAGATCGGTATGGCGGACCGCGTCCTCCACCGTGGTGGAAGCGCGCAGCCGGCCCGCCGCCACCTCGGTGGCGATGATCTCGTTCAGATCCTTCTCGATGATCGGCGAGCGCCCGGCGTTGATCAGGTCGACCTTGGCGCGCTCCGGATCGACCCCGATCACCTCGTGTCCTTCCTTCGCAAGCAGTCCCGCGGATACGGCGCCCACGTATCCGAGCCCCAAAACGCAGATTTTCATAGCCCACGAGGATGCGCGAAAAATCTTTATCGCCGCACCGGCGCGCGGCGACCGGCACTAGTCTGGCCGGGGTGACGCGGCGCGGCGACGCGCCGGATGGCGCAGCCGTGCGCTACTGTCTGTAGAGATAGGCCGCGATGTCGCGCGCGCCCGCGGCGTCGACGCCGACCTTCGGCATCGCGGTCTTCGGATCCACCGAGCGGGGATCGAGGATCCACTTCTCGAGCGTCTCCGGCTTGTTCTCGAGGCGGCCGGCGAGATAGACGCGCTTCGCGATGTCCTCGAGGGAGGGCGCGACCGTGGCGTTCGCCCCCGGCACGCCGCGGATCGTGTGGCAGGAGCCGCAGCCGTACCTGGCGATGAGCGCCTTGCCGTTCCTCGCGTTGCCGCCCGTCACCGGGTCGTGCTCCGGCAGCGCCTTGCCGCAGCCCGCCAGCAGGAGCAGCACGATCAGGCTGCGGAGCGCCTGAGCCATTGCGAGCCGAGGAAGAGCGCGGCGAGCGGATAAGCGAGCCCCGCCGGAACCCACATCACAAGGCCGGCGAGCTGCTGGTCCTCGAGCGAAAAGCCGGCATACCAGGACCCGCGGGCGAGCGCCATCAAGGCGCCGAGCGCCCCGGTGTGCAGCATGGTGGTGAAGAGCGACGCCATGCCGGCGAAGCTGCGGTGGCTCGGCGCGAGGAGCGACCACCAGAAGAGGAGCGCCGTGCCGAAGAAGCTCGCGTGCTGCGCGAGGTGCAGCCACGGGTCGGCGAGCGCCGCCTCGAAGAGCACCGGCAGGTGCCAGACCCAGATCGCCGCGGCGTGCAGCACCCAGGCGAGCGCCGGGTCGGACAACGCTCTCGGCAGGCGCGCCGCCCGGCGCGAATCGGCCGGCAGGGCCCAGATCCAGGTTTCTATCGGCCGTCCGAGCACGATCATGGGCGCGGCGACGACCATGAGCAGCTCGTGCTGGATCATGTGTGCCCAGAGCCGCTCCTCGGCGAGCTCGTGCAGTCCAAGGACCGCGACGCCGGCGACCGCGCACCCGGAGTAGAAAAGCGCCGCCTTGGAGAAGGCGATTCCCCGGCCCATTCCGGCGCGTGCCCAGAGGCGCCGCAACCCGGCGGCGTAGGCGCCGGCGGCGAGGAGCAACAGCGCTATCGTCAGCTCATGCATGCTGGGATCAGCAGCACCGCGAGCCATTGCGCGGCGACGACCAGCGAGAAGAAGGCGCCGGTCCAGGTCGCGACGAGGGGAAGGAATTCACGCCTCGCTTCCCTT
>DASQYN010000026.1:0-5955 GCA_035639215.1 Burkholderiales bacterium | reverse complement strand
TCGCGCGCTGGCTCGCGCGCGATGAGCGCAACGCCGAGGACGTCGCGCAGGAGGCCTGCCTGCGCGCCTTCAAGTCGCTCGATACGTTCCGCGGCGGCAACGGCCGCGCCTGGCTGCTCGCCATAGTGCGCAATACCTATTACACCTGGCTGAAGAAGGCGCGCGCCGAGCGCGCCAGCGTCTCGTTCGACGAGGAGACGATGGACGGCGCTGAGCTCGCCGAGCTCGAGAGCGCCGCCCCGCCCGTCGAGCTCGCGCTCGAGCAGCGCGACGCGCGGCGCCTCGTCAACGCCGCGCTCGAGCAGCTGCCCGAGGAGTTCCGGGAGGTCGTCGTGCTGCGCGAGCTCGAGGACCTCTCCTACAAGGAGATCGCCGCCATCGCCGGGATCCCGCTCGGCACGGTGATGTCGCGGCTCGCCCGTGCCCGCAAGCTGCTGCTGCAGCACCTCGGCCGGGCCAGGCAGGAGTCATGACCATGGACTGCAAGGAAGCGCTCGGCCGGCTGCACCCTTACCTCGATCGCGAGCTCGATCTGCAGGGCGCGCTCGCCCTCGAGCGGCATCTCGCATCCTGTGCGGCGTGCCAGGCGATCTTCGCGCGCCAGACCGCGCTGCAGTCGGTTGTGCGCGCGCAGGCGAACTATCATGCCGCGCCCGCCGGCCTCCAGGATCGCGTTCGCGCTCGCCTCGCGGGTGCAACTTCCCCTCGTAACCGCTGGCGCTTGCCCAGCGTGCGCGAGTGGCTGCAGCTCGGGGTGGCGGCGGCTGCGGGGGCGGTGATCTCCTGGACGGCGGCGATCCAGTACGCCGGCGTGTCCGCCGACGAGCGCCTGGCGGAGCAGGTGATCGACGGGTACGCGCGCTCGATGGTCACCGCGCGCCTCGTCGACGTGCCGAGCTCCGACCGGCACACGGTGAAGCCCTGGCTCTCGAGCAAGCTCGACTTCTCCCCGAAGGTGGTCGACCTCGCGGACGCCGGCTTTCCGCTCGCCGGCGGACGCCTGGATTACCTCGACGACCGGCCGGTGGCAGTGCTCGTCTATCGCTACCGCCAGCACGTCATCGACCTTTTCGTCTGGCCCGAGCAGGACGGCGGCGCGACAGGCGAGCCGAAGACCGTCTCGCGCAAGGGCTACAACGTGGTGCGCTGGAGCGAGGGCGGCATGGCGCTCTGGGCGATCTCGGATGTCGATGCCGGCGAGATGAGGAAGTTCGCGGAAGCCTACGCGCAGGCCAGGTAGCCGCAAAAAAAAACGGCGCCCGAAGGCGCCGAAAGAAGCGGGAAGCAGCGGGGAGAGCGTCGGAGGAGGAGCGTCGCCGCTTCCAGCCTCGAATACTTCCGCTGCAGCGCGCTTATTCCCCCGGTTCGTCTGAGCGAAATGCCGTCGGCGCACGCGGCCGCGCGTGAATGCCAGTCCCGCTGTCCTCGGTATTGCGGGTGGGTCAACCACTCAGGACGAACCAATGCGCGTCACCCGCAAGCTCCTCATCGCGTCGTCGCTCGTCGCGCTTCACGGCGTCGCACGCGCGGACGCAAGCCATCCCTTCAAGCTGCCCGGCAGCGATACCTCGGTCACGCTTGGCGGCTACGCCAAGCTCGACGCGATATGGAGCGACAAGAGTGCCGGCGTGGACAGCATCGGCGACCAGGTCTTCAATCCGGGGCTGATTCCCGTCGGTCCGCAAGCGGGCGAGCATAAGACCGACCAGGTGACGCTGCACGCTCGCCAGTCGCGCCTCTGGCTCGGCACCCGCACGCCGACGGAGCGCGGTGAGCTGCGCACGTATCTGGAAGGGGATTTCTTCGGCGCCGACGGCAACGAATCGTCGTCGAACTCGCACGGCTTTCGCCTGCGCCACGCGTACGGCTCGCTGGGCAAGCTGCTCGCGGGACAGACCTGGACCAACTTCTTCGACGAGCGAGCCTACCCGGAGACGCTCGATTTCGGCGGTCCGGCCGGGCAGATCTTCGTGCGCCAGGCGCAGGTGCGGTGGACCGACACATTTGCGCGCGGAGAGTGGTCCGTCTCGGCGGAGAACCCCGAGTCGGTGCTGGCGGTGCCGGGCATCGCATCGCCTTTTCGCTCCGACGTCGATCACGCGCCCGATCTCACCGCGCGCGTCAAGTACGGCTTTGGCGCAGCGAGCTTATTCCTTAGGCTTGCTGGCGCGAGAGATCGGCGTCGACACGCCGGCCGCTCGCGCGAGCTCGTGGGGCGGCGCACTGGCGATCGGCGGCGTCGTGCCCTTCGCTGGCCGGGACGACGTGCGCTTCGACTTCAACGTCGGCAATGCTATCGGCCGCTATCAGGAGCTCGGCTTCTTCCCCGACGGCTATGTCGGCGCCGACGGCGGCCTGCGCCTCGCGAGCCAGAGAAGCGGCTTTATCGCCTTGCGGCACTTCTGGACGCCGCGCCTGCGATCGACGATCGAGCTCTCGGCGGCCGGCTCGAACCCGCCGGCGGGCACCGCCAACGGGGTCAACGAATCGGATCGCTCGCAGCACTTGAACCTCATCTGGAGCCCGGTCGACGCCGTCAACCTCGGCGCCGAACTCCTCCGCGGCGAGCGCGCCGTCGTCGGCGGAGACAAGGGCAGCCTCAATCGGTTGCAGTTCTCGGCGCAATACCTCTTCTAATTGTCCACGGTCAAAAGGAGTAGCCACATGAAGCTCTATCTCGCCGCTGTCCTCGTTGCCCTTGCCGGATGCGCCTATACGCCACCGCTCTGCCACAGCGCCGGGGAAGACTACACCGCGGCCGACGCCTGCCACTGAGCATCGGCACGCCGGAATAAACGGCTTCGCCAGACCTGTATGCCCGACGAGCCGTTAAGCTCACCCAACCACGTCCAAAGGAGTCCACCTCATGAAGCGCCTTGTCACCGCCGCATTGCTCGCCCTGATATCCGCCTGCGGAAGCCTGCCTGCCGCCCAGGACTGCTATCCCGGCGCTTCCCCCGAATGCCGAGGCCTGCACCGCGGCTGAGCGATACCATTCAGGGATGCTGACGGTAAGGCGGCTCGGCGAGAGCCTGGGCGCGGAGATCGGCGGCGTCGACCTTTCGCGGCCGCTGGCCGAGGACGTCTTCGCGCAGGTCACGAAAGCGTTCTTCGATAACGAGGTGGTGGTGTTCCGCGGGCAGCGACTCTCGCCGGCGCAGCAGATCGCCTTCACCCGGCGATTCGGCGAGCTCGAGCACCATGTGCGGCGCGAGAGCTGCCTGCCCGGCTTTCCCGAGATCCTGATCGTGTCGAACGTTCTCGACGAGCGCGGCAGGGCGATCGGCGCGCAGGACGCCGGGCGCTTCTGGCACAGCGATCTTTCCTACAAGCGCGAGCCGAGCCTGCTTTCCGCGCTCTACGCGCTCGAGGTGCCGGCCAAGGACGGCCGCGCGCTCGGCGACACCGGCTTCGTGAGCGCGACCGCGGCCTATACCGCGCTCCCGGAAGAGACGAAGCGGCGCCTGCAGGGCTTGCGCAACGTCCATAGTTACCGCTATTACCGGGCGAAGAACGCCGAGGCGCAGAAGGCAGAAGCCGCGGCGGGCGGGCGCGTCGTGCAGGAGCATGCGCCGAGCGAGGAGCAGCTGAAGACCGTTCCGGATGTGGCGATGCCGGTCGTGCGCACCCATCCGGTGACCGGCCGCAAGGCGCTCTTCGTGAACGAAGCGCATACCTCGCACATTCCCGGGGTGCCCGGATCGCAAAGCGAGGCTCTCCTCGCCGATCTCTACGCGCACCTCGCGCGCCCCGAGTTCGCCTACACGCACCGCTGGCAGGCGGGCGACCTGCTGATGTGGGACAACTGCGCCGTGCAGCACAAGGCGACGTTCGACTATGCGCTGCCGCTGCGCCGGCTGATGCACCGGACCACGGTGCGCGGCTCGGCGCCGTTCTAGGCTATCTCGGGTCGACGCCCTGCATCAGGAGCTGGACGAGCAGCTCGATGCTCGAGCGCGTCTTGTTGCCGAGGGAGGTGAACTCCACGCCGCAGAGGTAGCGATCGTGGGTCTTGGTGGTCTTCTTCACCCGCCCGTACAGATCGGCAGCGCGATGATTGACGAGCGGCAGCTCGATGCGCATCTTCAGCTCCGCGGCGGGCGGCACCGGCCGCTCGACCTGGGCGAGGATGCCGTGGTAGCCGAGCACCAGCACCACGCCGCGGTGCACCTGGGGCACGGTGATGTCGGCGTGGATCACCTGGTAGGAGAACTCGATCGCCACCTTCACGCGCGGGCTCTTGCGGATCTCTCGCCGCGGCACCACCTTCTTCAGGCCGGGGATCTCGATCACCTCGCGCACCGTGATTGGGTCGGCCTTGCCCTTCACGTGCACCGAGAACGGCTGGCCGGTGCGCACGAACCCGTTCGAGCGCGCGAACGTGCTCTCGCTGATGAGCACCTGCCCCCGCAGGCTGAAGGCTTCGATGCGCGAAGCCAGGTTCACCTGCTCGCCGATCACGGTGCGGGCGGCGAAAAGCTCGGAGCCGAGCGTGCCGAGGAACACCGGGCCGGTGTTGAGGCCGATGCCGAGGAAGAGCTCCGGCAGGCTGTTGTGCCGGTACGTGGCGTTCAGCTCGTCCATGGCGATCTGCAGGTCGACCGCGCAGGCGAGGGCGCGTTGCACCGGGTCCTTGGTGCCCGGCCGCTCGCCGAAGAGCACCATGATCGAGTCGCCCATGAACTTGTCGATCGTGCCTTCGTGCGCGAACACCACCTCGATCATGGTGATCAGGCAGCGGTTCAGGACCTTGAGGACGATGTCGGGAGAGTTGCGGTCGGAGAGCGCGGTGAAGCCACGCACGTCGGCGAAAAGGATGGTGAGCTCGCGGGAAGTGAATCCGTCCTCCCCGAGCAGCTGGCCGCTGACCACATTGCGCAGCAGCCGGGTGACGGCATCTTCCGCCTGAAGCCCGAGCCGCTGCCCGGTCTCGGCGGAAACGATGCTCTGGATGCGATCCACGGTGTGCCGCAGATCCATGCCGCTCCCACTTCCTTTTTTCTTATAGTCCGGGGGATTGTTGCACATTCCTGAGAAAGCGCAAAAATGCGATCGGACAGTTCATGGATGTCACCACCGCCAGCTTCGAGCAGGAGGTCATCGAGGCGTCGAAGCGGCTCCCAGTGGTCGTCGACTTCTGGGCGCCCTGGTGCGGGCCGTGCCGCGCGCTGACGCCGGTCATCGAGAAGGTGGCGGGCGAATTCGCCGGCCGCCTGAAGTTGGTCAAGGTCAATTCGGACGAGAACTCCGAGCTCTCTTCGGCCTTCGGCATCCGCTCGATCCCTAACGTGATCGCGTTCAAAGCCGGCCGGCCGGCGGCGCAGTTCCTCGGCGCCGTGCCGGAGAGCCAGGTGCGCGCCTTCATGCAGAAGCTGCTGCCTTCGCCTTCCGAGCTCGCTCTGGCGCGCGCCGAGGCGGCGTTCGCGGCGCATCGGCTGGACGAGGCAGAGCGCGAGCTGGCCGCCGTCGACCCCGATCCTTCCTGGGATGCTCGATTGGCGGCGCTGCGGCAGGGCATCGCCTACGCCCGCGCCGGAAAAGAGGGACCGGGCGAAGCGGAGCTTCGTGCGCGCCTCGCCGCCGATCCGGCCGATCACGAGGCGCGACTCGCGCTCGCCGCCATGCACGCCGGGCAGCGCCGCTACCGCGAGGCGATGGACGAGCTGCTCGAGATCGTGCGCCGCGCGCGCGACTGGCGCGACGGCGAGGCGCGGCGCCAGCTGCTAGCGCTTTTCAGCCTCGCCGGCGATGCCGAGCTCGTCTCGGAATACCGGCGCAAGCTCGCCGCGGCGCTCTACTGATGAAGATCGCCGTGCTGCCCGGGGACGGGATCGGCCCCGAGATCACCGCCGCCACGCTGGAGGTGCTGAAGGCTGCCGATCGGCGCTTCGCGCTCGGCATGGAATGGGAAGGCCACGCCGTCGGCCTTGCCGCGCTGAAGAGCGTCGGCACGAC